>DASYPC010000401.1:0-2173 GCA_036007105.1 Burkholderiales bacterium
CCGAGCGACTCGGCGCTGGGTTTCGCCATCGGCTTGGCGGGCGCCGGAGCCATCTGCATCCTCATATCCGAGCGCGGCGGCAGCGGCACGCATGGGTCGTGGTCGTAGTACTCGGCGAGGCGCGGCGCGCTGTAGGCGTCGATCCGCTCGAAGAGCGCGCGGAATGGCGTCTTCACGTCCTGTTTCTGCAGCACGACCGGCACCGGCACGACCATCGCGAACTCCTTCAACGGCCCCCGGTAGTCGTTCAGCATGTTGATCGTGGTGCGGTTCCCGTCCCGCACCAGGACGACCTTCGACGCATCGTTGAACAGGTCGGCGTCGGCCTTGCCGACGAAGAAGCCGCAGAACGCCTGCGCCTGGCCGGCGGATAGCGCCAGCGCGAGCACCACCCAAAGTCTTTTCATGATCCGGAGTCTCCTCGATCGCCCTGCCCCGGTTAAACGCAGGGCAGCGGAAAAAGGGTTACAGCAGGTCCTGCGTTCCCGACGGGGCGAGGATGCCGAAGTGGCGGTACGCGATCATCGTCGCCATACGCCCGCGAGGGGTGCGCTGCAGGTAGCCCTGCTGGATCAGATACGGCTCGAGCACGTCCTCGATCGTGTCGACCTCCTCGCCGACCGCGTGCGCGAGGTTCTCGACGCCGACCGGGCCGCCGCCGAATTTCTCGATCACCGCGAGCAGCAGCTTGCGGTCCATCACGTCGAGGCCGAGCGCGTCGACGTCGAGCATCTTCAGCGCGGCATCCGCGACCGCCTTCGAGACCACGCCGTCGGCTTTCACCTGCGCGTAGTCGCGCACGCGCCGCAACAAGCGGTTGGCGATTCGGGGCGTGCCGCGCGAGCGGCTGGCAATTTCGGATGCGCCATCGTCGGCCAGCTGTACTTTCAGCAGGCCCGCCGAGCGGCGCACGATTCTCGCCAGGTCCTCGACGCCGTAGAACTCGAGCCGCGCAACGATGCCGAAGCGGTCGCGCAGCGGATTCGTCAGCATGCCGGCGCGCGTGGTCGCACCGACCAGCGTGAACGGCGGCAGGTCGAGCTTGATCGAGCGCGCCGCCGGCCCTTCGCCGATCATGATGTCGATCTGGTAGTCCTCGAGCGCCGGGTAGAGGATCTCCTCCACGATCGGCGAGAGGCGATGAATCTCGTCGATGAAGAGCACGTCGCGCGGCTCGAGGTTGGTGAGGATCGCGGCAAGATCGCCCGGACGCTCGAGCACCGGGCCCGAGGTCTGGCGCATGCCGACGCCAAGCTCCTTCGCGACGATATGCGCGAGCGTCGTCTTGCCCAGGCCCGGCGGGCCGAACAGCAGCACGTGGTCGAGCGCTTCGCTGCGCCCGCGCGCCGCCTGGATGAAGATCTCGAACTGCGACTTCACCTTCGCCTGCCCGACGTACTCGGCGAGCGACGTCGGCCGCAGCGAGCGCTCGATCTGCTCTTCCTGCGCGGAGGCGGGCTTGGCGGAGATCAGCCGGTCGGTTTCGATCGCCACGTTCGTATCTTACCGGCCCTGCGAGCCCGAATTCGCTAAAGCTCTCGGGGCGGGTTGGTGCACCGCCGCTCCGGCCGCTTGACCGATCACTTGACCAATACTTGACTCACTGGGTAGCAGCTTATTAAGCGTTAATCACAAAAGAATTAACAAGCGATTTGCTTATTAAACGATCGCCAAGCAATCTCGCGTCACCCCTTCCCCAACGCCTTGAGCGCCGCGCGAATGCCGTCGGCGACCGCGACCCCTGGAGCCAGTCCCTTGATCGCCGCGAGCGCCTCCTTTTCGCTGTAGCCCAGGGAAACGAGCGCGTTCAGGATGTCCGCCGCGTCGCTTCCCGGCACCGCGACCGTTCCCGACGCCGGAATCGCCTCCGCGAGCTTTCCTTTCAATTCCAGCAGCAACCGCTCCGCCGTCTTCTTGCCGATGCCCGGGATCTTCGTCAGGCGACCTGCTTCCTGAAGCGTCACCGCCTGAGCGAGATCGGTAACGGAAAGACCCGACAGGACCGAGAGCGCGGTTCGGGCACCGACTCCGGAAATGCGGATGAGCTGCCGGAACGCGGTGCGCTCTTCCAGCGTGGCAAAGCCGTAGAGCACGTGCGCGTCCTCGCGCACGACGAGGTGCGTGTGCAGTGTTACCGGTTCGCCTGTCGCGGGCAGGCTGTAGAACGTGCTCA
>DASYPC010000402.1:0-2570 GCA_036007105.1 Burkholderiales bacterium
AGAACTACCTCGCGCAGAATTTCCTCGGTTTTTTCAACCGCGACTACCGCCGCGTCGCGCAGGCGCACCTCGACGCGGGCTGGGTTCCGGCCGATACGCGCCTGGACGATTTCGAAGCGGCGATCCGCGCGGTGTGCGAGCCGATCTTCGCGCGGCCGCTGAAGGAAATCTCGTTCGGCCGGCTGCTGCTGCGCCTGTTCCAGACCTCGCGCCGCTTCAACGTCGAAGTCCAGCCGCAGCTCGTGCTGCTGCAAAAGACGCTGCTGAACATCGAAGGACTGGGCCGCACGCTCGATCCCGATCTGGACTTGTGGAAAACCGCGAAGCCGTACCTCGAGCGCTGGATGCAGGAACAGATCGGCTGGCGCGGGCTTATCCGCTCGCTGCAGCACGAGGCGCCGTACTGGGCGATCGCGCTGCCACAATTGCCGCGGCTCGCGCACCGGCTGCTCGCAGAGGACCGGCTGGGACCGCTCGAGCGCGCATTGCGGGCACTGATCCGCGAGCATGCACGGCGTAACGACATCCTGTCGGCCATTCTGCTTCTCGCTCTGATCGCGCTCACCGTGACTGGAATCGCGCTGCTCTAGAGCACGCCGCGCGCCTGGCGCCGCAAAGCGCGATAATCGCGGCCCGAACCATGCTGATCGGCTCCGTCGTCCTGTACCTCGCGCTCACGGTCGTGATCGGCCTATGGGCGGCGCAGCGCGTGCACAACTCGAGGGACTTCGTGCTCGCGGGTCGCAGCCTGCCGCTTT
The DNA here is from genome assembly GCA_036007105.1 of Burkholderiales bacterium. GTDB lineage: Bacteria > Pseudomonadota > Gammaproteobacteria > Burkholderiales > SG8-39 > 2-02-FULL-66-14. Next base: position 759 of record DASYPC010000402.1, read on the forward strand.
ACATGAGCGCCGCGACGGTATTTGCGACCTGGTTCGGCGCCGAGACGGTGCTCTCGGTCTCGGCGACGTTCACGCGCGACGGGTTGAACGGCATCGTCGCGGACCCGTTCGGGTCGTCGTTCTGCCTGCTGTTCGTCGCGATCTTCTTCGCCCGCGCGTTCTACCGCATGGACCTGCTGACGATCGGCGACTTCTACCGCAAGCGGTTCGGCAAGCCGGTGGAGATCGTCACCAGCCTCGCGATCACGAGTTCGTACCTCGGCTGGACGTCGGCGCAGATCACCGCGCTCGGCTTGACGTTCTCGGTACTCTCCGGCGGCGCGATGTCGCTCGAGACCGGAATCTATCTGGGAGCGGCGTTCGTGCTGGCCTACACGATCTGGGGCGGCATGTGGTCGGTGGCCATGACCGATCTGTTCCAATCGGTGATCATCCTCGTCGGGCTCGCGCTCGTTGCCTGGCTCGTGGGCGACATGGCGGGTGGCGCGGGCAAGGTGATCGCCGCCGCGTCCGAGGCAGGCAAATTCGACTTCCTGCCGAAGGGCGGAAGCAAGGAATGGCTCGCGTTTCTCGCGGCGTGGATGACGCTCGCGATCGGATCGATCCCTCAGCAGGACGTGTTCCAGCGCGTCACGTCGGCCAAGAACGAGAAGACGGCGATCCGCGGCTGTCTGATCGGCGGGGCGGTGTACTTCTGCTTCGCCTTCGTGCCGATCTTCATCGCGTATGCGGCGCTCATCATCGATCCGGGCTACGCCAGGCTCTTCGCCAGCGAGGACGCCCGCGAAATCCAGCGCATCCTCCCGAACCTCATCCTCGAGAGAACGCCGCTCTGGGCTCAGGTGCTGTTCTTCGGCGCGCTGCTGTCCGCCATCCTGTCGACCGCGTCCGGCGCATTGCTCGCGCCGACGTCGCTGTTCACCGAGAACGTCATCCGCCCGTTCGCAGGACGCATGAGCGACCGGCAATTCATGCTGCTGCTGCGCGTGACGCTGGTGAGCTTTTCGCTCGCGGCGCTGCTGTTCGCGCTCAATTCGAAGAGCACCATGTACGAGATGGTGCAGAACGCCTACAAGGTCACGCTGGTCGGCGCGCTCGTGCCGCTCGCCGCAGGCGTGTTCTGGAAGCGCGCAACCACCGCGGGTGCAGTCGCTTCGATCGTGCTCGGGCTCGGCGCCTGGCTCTTCATGGAGGCGTTCGGCACGACGAGCATCTGGCCGCCGCAGCTTGCGGGCCTCGCGTTCGCGATCGTCGGGATGGTGGCGGGGTCGCTGGCCTCGCATGCGCCGCACGCCATGCATGAGCGGGCTACCGGTCGACCGCACGGCTGAAGCGAGTGTCGCAGGCGAGACGCGCTTCCCGCGCCTCGCGCTTGGGGTCTACGTTCTTCTGGTCGCGTATGCGTCGCTGCATCCATTATCGGGCTGGCGCGATCCGGGAACTCCCGCGTTGGCGTTTCTGACGGCACCGTTGCCGCGCTGGGTCACCCCCTTCGACGTGGTGTCGAACGTGCTCGGCTACCTGCCGCTTGGCGCGTTATGCACGCTCGCGCTGCACCCGCGCTGGAAGGGATTCGCGGCGATCCTCGCAGCGCTCACTTGCGGCGCAGGGCTCTCGGTCGTGCTCGAGACTGCGCAGACGTTCCTCCCGGCGCGCGTTCCGTCGAATCTCGACGTGCTCGCGAATGCCGCCGGCGCGCTTGCCGGCGGCATCGTAGGCGTGCTCCTGGGCCCCCGATTCCTGGGCAGGGGACCGCTCAGACGCCTGCGTGCGCACACGATCACCGCCGGCACCGAGGCCGAGCTGGGGCTT
>DASYPC010000403.1:0-2859 GCA_036007105.1 Burkholderiales bacterium
GAGCGCTTCGCCGCCGCGATCGGCGGCTCGCTCGGCGCGATGCAGGCGCTGCAATGGACGCTGTCGTTTCCGGAGCGGATCCGCCATTCGATCGTGATCGCGGCGACGCCGAAGCTCTCGGCGCAGAACATCGCTTTCAACGAGGTCGCGCGCCAGGCGATCATGACCGATCCCGATTTCCACGAGGGCCACTACTACGACAAGGGCGTCGTGCCGCGCCGCGGGCTGCGCATCGCGCGCATGCTCGGCCACATCACCTACCTGTCGGACAGCGCGATGATGGAGAAATTCGGCCGTGCGCTGCGCGACAAGGCAGCGCCGGGATTCGACTTCGACATCGACTTCGAGATCGAGAGCTACCTGCGCCACCAGGGCGACAAGTTCGCGAACTACTTCGACGCGAACACGTACCTGCGCATCACGAAGGCGCTCGACTACTACGACCCGGCCGCCGAATACGGCGGGGATCTTGCGCGTGCGCTCGCGCGCGCAAGCGCGGCGTTCCTCGTGGTTTCGTTCACTTCCGACTGGCGCTTCACGTCCGGGCGCTCGCGCGAGATCGTCAAGGCGCTGCTCGACGCGCGCAAGATCGTTTCCTATCTCGAGATCGATGCGCCGCAGGGCCACGACGCATTCCTGATGGACGATGCGCGCTACCATGGCGCGCTGGCGGCGTATTTCGGCAACATCGCCCTATGACACGATCCGATCTCGAGCCGATCGTTCGCTGGGTCGCACCCGGCGCCCGCGTGCTCGATCTGGGGTGCGGCGACGGCTCGCTGCTGAAGGAGCTGTGGCAGGCGAAGCGCGCGCCCGGGTACGGCGTTGAAATCGACGCAGCGGGAGTGCTTGCGTGCCTGGCCAACGACGTGAACGTGCTGCAACTGGATCTCGAGGACGGCCTCTCGGCGTTCCGCGACGATTCGTTCGACTGTGTGATCCTCTCGGAGACCTTGCAGGCCATCCGCAATACCGAGCAGCTGTTGCGCGAGATGCTGCGAGTCGGCCACGAGGCGATCGTCTCGTTTCCGAACTTCGGCCACTGGCGGGCGAGGATGCAGGTGTCTCTCGGCCGCATGCCGGTATCGAAGGCGCTGCCGTACCAGTGGTACGACACGCCGAACGTGCACCTGTGCACGGTGCGCGATTTCGAAGACCTCTGCCGCCGCCTCGGGGTGCGTATTCTCGAGCGCCTGGTGCTGCATGATGCACGCGCAGTGACGCTACTCCCCAACCTGCTCGGAAGCGTTGCCGTGTTTCGCCTCGGCCGCGCGCAGCGCTAGCGCCATGCCAAGCGCACCGACACGCGACCTTGCCCGCATCACACTCGTCGTGCTCGCGATCGGCGGGCTGATCGCGACTTCGCTGTGGATTCTCAAGCCGTTCCTGCCTGCGCTGATCTGGGCGATCATGATCGTGGTGGCGACCTGGCCGCTGCTGCTCGGGCTGCAGAAGCGGCTCTGGAAGCGGCGCTGGCTCGCGGTCACGGCGCTGATGATCGCGCTCGTGCTCGTGTTCATGCTGCCGTTCTGGCTCGCGATTTCCGCGGTCGTCTCGAACGCGGACGAAATCGCCGGCTGGGCGAAATCGCTGTCCACGCTGCAGCTGCCGCAGCCGCCGGACTGGATCCGCAGCATTCCGTTCGCGGGCGAGAAAATCTACGTGCGCTGGCTCGAGCTCACGGCGTTCGGTCCGGAAGAGCTCGCGAGCCTCGCGACTCCGTATGCGGAGGAGGCGATGCGCTGGTTCGCAGCCGAGGTCGGCAGCTTCGGCCTGATGGCGGTGCAGCTGCCGCTCACGCTGATCATCGCCGGCGTGCTCTACTTCTGGGGCGAAGCGAGCGCGGAGCGCGCGCACCGGTTCGGCCGCAGGCTCGCCGGTGAGCGCGGTGAGCGGGCGATCAGCCTCGCGGGCCGCGCGATCCGCGCGGTCGCGCTCGGCGTGGTACTGACCGCGCTCGCGCAGTCGATTCTCGGGGGCGTCGCCCTCGCGATCGCCGGCGTCCCGTTCGCCGCCATCCTCACGTCGGTCATGTTCCTGCTCGCGCTCGCACAGATCGGCGCGGTCCCGGTGCTGCTTTGTGCCGCGGGCTGGCTCTACTGGAAGGGCAGCATCGGCTGGATGGTGGCGCTGATCGTGTGGTCGGTGATTGTCGGCAGCCTGGACAACATCCTGCGGCCGATGCTGATCCGCCAGGGCGCGGACCTGTCGCTGCTGCTGATCTTCGCCGGCGTCATCGGCGGCCTGATCGCGTTCGGCCTGGTCGGAATCTTCGTCGGCCCGGTGGTGCTTGCGGTCGCCTATACGCTGCTCGACGCGTGGCTGCGCGAGGAGCCGGGGGCCTCAGGCGGCGGGACGTGAATCGAGCGCCTCGATCGGCCGGCGCATGACGTACAGCATGACCACGCCCGGCAGCGCGATCAGGAACGTGCAGAAGAAGAACGACGGCCACCCGAGCGACTCGACGAGATACCCGGCTGCAGGGCCGACGTAGACGCGGCCCACCGCCGAAAGCGCGGAGAGCAGCGCGTATTGCGTCGCAGAGAATCGCCGGTCGCAAAGCGCCATGAGCAGCGCGACATACGCCGCCGTTCCCATTCCCCCGCAGAGATTCTCCGCGCCGATGACCGCGTAGAGCATCGGGTAGTTCCTGCCCGCCGCGGCGAGCACCATGAAGCCGAGGTTCGTGACGGCCTGCAAGATGCCGAACAGGAGCAGCGCCCGGTACAGACGCAGCTTCGCCATGAGGGCGCCGCCCACGAGCGCGCCACCGATGGTGGCAACCAGGCCGAACCCTTTGCTGATGGCCCCGACTTCCGTCGCCGTGAAGCCCGGACCGCGCAGCAGAAACGCGGTCGT
>DASYPC010000404.1:0-20135 GCA_036007105.1 Burkholderiales bacterium
AGGAGTATTTTCATCCCGACGATTCTATTCTTCACGGGGCCAGCCAGGCCAGCGGGCCGCGCGGATCGTGCGTCACGGCGACCGCGACGATGTACGCAGCGACCGCCAGCGCCGCGCCGAAGGCCGCACCGCGCACGGTGCTGGTGCGCCCGCGCAACGCGAGGACTCCCAGCCCGATGTACGCAAGCAGCGCGAGCACCTTTGCGGTCACCCAGCCGTGCACGAACGGCGCCACGCCGAGCGCCCATGCGAGCCAATACCGCGCTCAGCAATAGCACCGTATCCACGACATGCGGGGCGATCCGCGCGAACCGGGTCTCGAGAAGCGCGGAGCCGCGCAGCCTCAGCACGCCGCGCGCCGCGAAACCGGCGATGCTGAGCGCTGCACAGCCGACATGCAGGGACTTGACGAGCGAGTACACGCCGGGATCCATCTCCGGCCAGTCTGACGGCAGCGCGCAGCGCGCGCGTTGACTGCGGTCAACCGAGCAGGTGCGCGACGAGGTCGCCGAGCGGACGGATCTCGGACCCGAAAGGCCCGGACAAGGAGCCGCGCTTTCCCCGGATGGCGTTTGATTGATCTGTCTCAAGAACGCAGCGCACTTTGCTGCCAGCATCGCGACCATGGCAGCAGGACTGGCGGAGCGCGTCATCGCCGGTATGGCGATGTTCAAGCACGTCTCCCGCCCGCACCTCGCCGAGCTTGCGCGGCACACCGGCATGACGCGCCTCAAGCGCGGCGATTTCGCCTGCCGGCGCGGCCAATCCTCGAGCTGCTTCTACGGCGTCGCCAACGGGCAGGTGAAGCTCGTCTTGCGCTCGGACAGCGGCGAAGAGAAGGTCCTGCGCGTCGCCGAACCCGGAGAAACATTCTGCGAGGCCCTCGTGTTTCGCACGCGGCCGAACCCAATCGACGCCGTCGCGCTCTGCGAGACGCTGCTGCTGACGTTTCCGGCGAGCGCCATCCACGCGCTCCTCGACCGGGATGCGAATTTCGCTCGCGCAATGCTCGCATGCCTCTCCGAGCGCATGCAGGATCTGGTGGACGGCATCGAGGCGAACGCGCTGCTCAGCGCGCGCCAGCGCATCGCCTCCTATCTGCTCGCGCTCGCTGCGGCCGGCCGTTCGAGCCGCGTGCGGCTGCCGGTGACGAAGACGCTGATCGCATCGCAGCTCGGCGTGACCAAGGAAACACTCTCCCGCCTGCTGCGCGAGTTCGTCAACAAGGGGCTGATCGCGATCGACAAGCGGGACATCCTGCTGCACGACCGCGCGCTGCTCGCCGCGGTCGCGGGCACGACGGCCGCACCCTCGCTCAGCGATACACCAGCGTCGGAATCGTCGAGTGTGTGAGGACGTCGCGGGTCTCGCTGCCGTGGAGCAAGGCGCTCAAGCCGCTGCGGCCGTGGGAAGCCATGAAGATCAGGTCGCAGCCGTGCCGGTTGGCGGCCGCGATGATCGCCTCGTGCGGCCGGTTGCACAGCGCGTAATCGGCGTCGCACTCGACGCCCGCCGCCGCCGCCCGCTTGGCAATCTTCGCCAGGATGGCGTCGGCGTCGCGCTTGACCCGGTCCTGATGCTCCTGCAGAGACACGACGCGTTTATGCGCAATCATCTCGCTCGCCCTGGGCAGCTCGTATTCGCCTACCGCGGTGAACGCGGTGATTTTCGCGCCGACCGTCCGCGCGAACTCGATGCCGGCACCCACCGCCTTCTCGGCGACCTCGGACCCATCGCTTGGAATCAGAACGTGCTTGTACATGCTTGCCTCCTTTGCCGGGACGATACGCAAGCGCGCGCGTCGCGGTTTGATGCAAGTCAAACGCGCGCGACCGCTGGGCGCTAGGCTGGCCCGGAGAAAAGCGATCCGAATCGGGGTCACGATGTACAAGCACATCCTGGTTGCCACGGACGGCTCGAGATTGTCTGCAAAAGCGATCCGGGCCGCAGCACAGCTCGCCGGGACGTGCAGCGCGAAGCTGACCGGCGTGTATGTGATCGCGCCCTATTCCGCACCCGTCTATGGCGAAGCCGTCGCTTACGCGCCGCCGATCAGCGCGCAGCGCTACAAGGCGCTCCTCGCGAAGGAAGCGAAGAAAGCGCTTGCGGCCGTGGAGATCGAGGCGCAGACCGCGGGCGTGCCGTTCGATACGGTGTCGACGACCAACGCGCAGCCGTGGCGCGGCATCATCCGCGCGGCGCAGGCGAGAAAATGCGACGTGATCGTCATGGCCTCGCACGGCCGACGCGGCCTGGCCGGCCTGCTGCTTGGCAGCGAGACCCACAAGGTACTCACGCACTCGAAGATCCCTGTGCTGGTTTGCCGCTAAAGCGGATCTCCGGAACGCGCGAGTGACCGTAGTTTGAGACAGATCAAAATGCGCTGCTCGCGGCAATCGCGGTCGTCGCCACGGGCTGGTAGTTTAAGCTTGCGCCAGAGAGGCATCTGCCATGACCTACCGATTCGAGCGCGTCGCGGAGACCATGCCGCGTGCACAGCTGGCCGCGCTGCAGCTCGAGCGCCTGCGCAAGACCGTGAGGAACGCTTATGACAACGTGCCGCTGCACCGGCAGCGCTTGCGCAGCGCCGGGATCGAACCCGGCGACATCCGCTCGCTCGACGACCTGGCGCAATTGCCGTACACCATCAAGAACGACTTGCGCGACAGCTATCCGTTCGGCATGTTCGCCCGCCCTCGCGAGAAGCTTGCGCGCCTGCACGCGTCCAGCGGCACGACCGGCAAGCCGACCGTCGTCGGCTACACCGCGCAGGATCTCGCGACCTGGTCGGATCTGATGGCGCGCTCGCTGGCCTGCGCCGGCGCGCGCCCGGGCGACGTCGTGCACAACGCGTACGGCTACGGCCTGTTTACCGGCGGGCTCGGAGCCCACTATGGCGCGGAGCGGCTCGGCGCTACCGTCGTGCCGATGTCCGGCGGCGCAACCGAGCGCCAGATCGTGCTGATCCAGGACTTCGGCGCGCGCGTGCTGTGCTCGACGCCCTCCTACGCGCTGGCCATCGCCGAAGTCGCGGAGGCGCAGGGAGTCGACCTGCGCAAATCGAGCCTGCGCATCGGCGTATTCGGCGCAGAGCCCTGGAGCGAGGCGATGCGCGAGGAGATCGAGGCGCGCCTCGGCGTCAAGGCCGTCGACCTCTACGGACTGTCGGAGATTCTCGGGCCGGGCGTCGCCTGCGAGTGCGAGGAGGCGCAGGCGGGCCTGCACGGCTGGGAGGACCACTTTCTTTTCGAGGTGATCGACCCCGACACCGGCAAGCCGGTGCGCGAAGGCGAGACCGGCGAGCTCGTCATCACCACGCTGACCAAGGAAGCGCTGCCGATGCTGCGCTACCGGACGCGCGACATCACGCGCCTCACCGGCGAGGCCTGCGAGTGCGGGCGCACGCACTGCCGCATCCGGCGCATTACGGGACGCAACGACGACATGCTGATCGTGCGCGGCGTCAACGTCTACCCGTCGCAGATCGAGGCGGTGCTGGTGGGGCTACCCGACATCGCGCCGCACTACCAGCTGGTACTCAAGCGCAAAGGCAGCCTTGACGAGGTCACCGTGGAAGTCGAGGCGGCGCAGAGCGTCGTGCCGGCAACGGATGCGTACGCGCGCATCGCGCAGGCTGCGCGCCATCACATCAAATCGATGATCGGCATCAGCACGGAGGTCATCGTCAAGAGGCCGGGCGAAATTCCCCGCTCGCAGGGCAAAGCGGTGCGCGTGCGCGACCTGCGCCCGAAATCACCCTAGCCATCCACGCACACCGGAACGGAGACTTCAATTGACGGACGAGGCGCTATGGACCGAGTACGCAAGCTGACCGTGCGCCGGCTGGCGCGCGCCGACCTCGACGCCGTCGTCGCGCTCGACTCGCCTCTCGCCGGCCGTACGCGGCGCGCCTATTTCGAGCGGCGGCTGGCTGTGGCGCTGCGCCAGCCCGAGCTGCATCTGCAATTTGCCGCCGAGGAAGGCGGCAGATTCTGCGGCCACGCGCTCGCGCGCGTCCTCGAGGGGGAATTCGGGATCACCCAGCCGGCGCTGCGGCTTGAAGTCATCAGCGTTGCGCCGGCGGCGCAGGGCCACGGCATCGCGCGCGCTCTGCACGCGGCGCTCGAGCAGGAAGCGTCGAAGCGATCGATCGGAGAATTCCGCACCGTCGCCGGCTGGCGCGATCACGCGATGCTCGGCTTTCTCGACCGCATGGGCTATCAGCTGTCGGCGAGCCAGGTCATCGACTGTGCGCTGCGCTCGAGCCCTTTGGGCGGGGGTGAGCGAGCCGCCGAGGCGCGTCCGGGCGAAGCGCACGGCGATCCGAACGACTGGAGCGGGCCGGCGGCAAACGACTACGAGCGCCTCGCGCGCGACGCCGCCGAGGTGAGCCTGCTGACGGCGAAGGACCTCGATGACGTCGTTCGCATCGACCGCCACATCACCGGGCGCGACCGCCGCGCCTACATGCAGCACGCACTCGACGAGGCGCTGCGCGAGTCCGGCGTGCGGATCTCGCTCGCCGCGCGTCAGGATGGCGTGATGGCCGGCTACATCATGGCGCGCGCCGACCTCGGGGACTTCGGCCGGACCGAGCCGGTTGCCGTGATCGACACGATCGGCATGGCGCCGGAGTACGCGCACCAGGGGATTGGGCACGCGCTGCTCTCGCAGCTGTTCCTCAACCTCTCGGCGCTGCGCATCGAGCGGGTCGAGACGATCGTGGCGAAGGAGAACCTGGAGCTGCTCGGCTTCTTCCACGGCGCGGGCTTCGCGCCGGGCGAGCGGCTGGCGTTCGTCAAGCGGCTGGTGGGCGTGCAGTAAAAAAAAGCCCGGACCACTGACCCCAGCGACCCGAGCTAGGCGTCTCAGGGGAGGAGGGGGGGATCCCGAGACGCGCTCACCAAGTTACGCTCGATCGGGTCACGGCGATGTGACGCTTTTCGTGTCCGTGGGGTGCGGCCGACCGCCGGCACCGGCGTACGGACGGGCGGCGGGATAGCATGAAATCCGTCACGGGCCGCTCGTTACTAATCAACGCGACGGCGCGTGAGGATTGCACACTCGCTCGCGGAGCTGCCGCAGCAGCGGCGATTGCGCCTTGAGGATCTTGCGCTCGGCGAGCTCCATCGCGAACCATGCCGCGCGATCGACTTCCGGAAATTCCTGCTGCCGCCCCGACTTCGGCGGCCACTCCACCAGGAACGTGTTGCTCTTGAGCGTGGACGGATCGAAGTCCCCGCGCAACGCGTACGCGTACACCAGCTTTCCGCCGGATTGCTGCAGCGGGTCGAGGCGAATCGGCTCGCCGGCCGGCACCACGCCGCCCGTTTCCTCCACGAACTCGCGCTTCGCGGCCGCGAGCGGATCCTCGCCCGGCTCAAGCAGCCCCTTCGGGATCGACCACGCGCCGTCGTCCTTGTTCTTCCAGAACGGCCCGCCCGGATGGACGAGCAGCACCTCGAGATCGCCCGAAGCTTCGCGGAACAGCAGCAGGCCCGCAGTCTTCTTCGGCACTGCTAGGAGTACCCGCGCATCGGAAGCTCCGCAGGAAAAGAACGCCGGCGCGCGAGGCGCCGACGGTTCAATCTACCACGGTGCGCAGCGGCGCTCTATTTTGCGAAGCGCAGCTGCAGCGCGTCGTAATGCACCGCGTGGCGCACTTGCGCGTTGTCGAACGCGGCGAATCCGAATGCGTATTGCGCGTTCAAGTCACCGAACTGAACGTCGAACTTGCTGCCGGTCACGAGCTTGCGGCTGACTTCCGACGTCATCACCCCGTTCGCCCAGCGGTTCGCGACCTTGATGTCCGCGCGATCGCCCTTGAGCGGGTAGATCAGGAAGGACGCCACTTCGTCGCCGGTTTTGAAGCGGGCGTCGTCGAACGCCACCTTGTCGGCATCGACAATGTAGAAGGTCCCGCCGCCGTTGGCAGCCTTGCCGTTCTTGCTCATGAACTCCGGCTTGCCGTTGACCAGCCCGAATCCCTTGTACTCGGGCCCGCCGGGATCGCTCTTGCGGCCGGCGTTGGGGTTCGTCTTCGGATCGAAGCGCGTGTGATCGACGTACTGGTCGTCGACGTTGCCGAGCGGCGCGGTGCGGCTGCCCTTCATGTGCCATATGTCGCCGATCTCGCCTTCCTTGGCGGTGTACTTGTTGCCGTAAGGCTTGCCGGGCTCGCCCGCGTGGCACATGACCGAGCAGCCGTTCTCGTTGAATCCGGCGATCGAGTTGTTGATGTTCCAGATCATCGCCCACTTGTCTTCGTAATAGACGTTGTCGTCGCCGCCGGTGTCTTTCGGGTCCTTGAGCTTTGTCCACGTGCCATTTGCCTGCTTCTGGAAAGGCCCGCGCCGGATCGAGTTCGTGGGATCGTTGTACTGCACGAGGAAGTAGATGGTGTCGGCGGTGTAGACCGCCTTCAGCGTCGCCGTGGTCTCGCCCGTGCCGCCGAAGTTGGCGCCGCCGGAAAGCTTGACTGCCAGCGGCTTCGCCCGGGCCCAGACGGCGTCGTTGGGATTGCCGTCCAGCGTCGGCGGCGTCGAGACCTTCGCCGCAAGGAGCACGTTCGGCGCGGCGGAGGATGCAGTCGTGGTGTCTTTGTCGGTCGCGCAGCCAAATGCCAGCAGGAGCGCGGATGCGACCAACGTCAGTTTCGCTTTCATGGTGTTTCCCCTTCGCATGGATATCGGTTCGCCGGACGGCGTCCCGACAGCTGGAAACCGCCGCCGTATGCCCCACATGCTACTGGGCACTGCAACCCAGGGGTTGATCTGCGTCAAAAAAAGGCCCGGCTTCAGCCGTGCAGGCTCTGGTACTTCTCCTGCAGCTGCTCGGGCGTCTCGCTGAAGTCCGGGTCGAGCACGATTTGGCAAGCCCGGGGACGCTCTGAATCGGGTGCAGCGCGACGAAAGGAGCCCTTGTCAGGGCATTCCGGCCAGGCGCAGGGCTTCGGCCAGATGGAGGCCATCGCCGACATTCTTGAACGGCACTTTGCCGACCAGCTTGTCGACTGTCGCGCCCGGTTGAAGCGCGAGGCACCGCGCAACAGTTTCCCGCGCGCGTTCGGAATACCCAAGATTCGCGCAGCACGCCGCGAGCATCGCAAGGCCCCGGAGTGTGTTGCTCGTGACTCCTCGCTCGAAATCGGGCAAGGCATCAGCGTAACGGCCTAACACGAATTGGACAAGGCCGAGGCCGCGCCAGTACCAGCGAGGTCCGAAATACGGATCCGCGCGGTGCGCGGCCCGCAACATCTCGAACCCCTCTTGCGCGCGGCCGATGTGGGCGAGGACGATGCCGAGATCTGCCCGGTTCCATTGATTGGTGGGGTTGATCTCTACGCCGCGCTCCGTGTGGTACAGCGCGAGATCGAACAAACGCCGCTCCAGGCAAAACTGTCCGAGGATCGTGTGGCATGTGCTTTCGTCCTCGGCCAGCTCGACGGCACGCTGCGCCAGCGCGAACGCGCGGTCGAGCAGTTCGCGAGATTCCGAAAGGTCGTTGTCCCATTCCCGGCCGATCAACGCCGCGAGCAGGCTGTGGGCAAGTCCGTATCCGGGGTCGATCTCGATCGCACGCTCGAACGCGCGCTTCGCCTCGGCTGCCGATGCGGGGTCGTCCCATGGGAGCGCGTTGCCGCGCAGCACATGATCGTAAGCGTCGAGACTGGACGGGGGTTTGCGGCGGGCGCGATGGGCTCCGCTCGCCTGCACGCGGCCAACCAGAGTTCCTGCGATCATGCGCACCAGCTCGTCCTGCACCGCGAAGAGGTCGGCGATCGGACGATCGTATCGCTCGCCCCAGACATGATTGCCGTTCTCGGCATCGATGAGCTGCGCGGTGATTCGAATACGTTCTCCCATCCGGCGGACACTGCCCTCGACGAGGAACCGAACCCGCAGCTCGCGGCCGAGCTGCTGCATGTTTACGGCCTGCCCCTTGAACCGGAACGTCGAGTTGCGCGAGGTCACCGCCAACGATCGCCATCGCGACAGCTCGGTGATGATGTCCTCGGTGATGCCGTCGGCGAAGTAATCCTTTTCCGGATCGCCCCCGATGTTCAGGAACGGCAAAACGGCGATTGACAGAGGATCGTGGCCCGGAGCCGCCGCAGGCGCCGCGTCGTCGGCACCGACGACGGCCGTGAACCGGTACCCCCGCCCCGGAACGGTAGCGATCGCTTGCGGGCCGAGGAGCTTGCGCAGCGCGCTGATCTGCACCTGAACGTTGTTTTCCTCCACCACCAGCCCAGGCCAGACCAGCTCGAGCAACTCGTCTTTCGTAACCAGCCGCTCGCGCCGCTCGATCAAGGCTAGCAGAACGTCCAACTGCCTTGCGCCCAGCGCCACCGGTTGCCCGTCCGCGAGCAATTGCCGGGTCGTTGGATCGAGCTCGAACCGACCGAAGCGATAGGGGGTGCTCAAAGGCAGCGCGGGAGAACCGCCCTCGTTGAAGCTGGCGACTCCCGGAAATCTACCCCAATGCCAGCCGTTTCAGAAGATTTCAGCCGCGTTTCAGCGGGCTAAAGGACTGAATGCGCCCGTCGGGCGGAATCTACGGGCTGCAACCCGACCCTTTCAACCTTGAGGAGATTTCGATGAACGCCAAACTGAGCTTCGCCGCCCCCCAGCCGGCACTGACCGTCGTCGCTACGGCTGTGGCCACCGTCATCGCCCTGGGAATTCTGTGGGCGATCGTCAGCCTGTTCCAGAGCAGAGGCGCCCCGATGGAGCGGCTCGTCGCCGCCGAGCGTGCCTGCATCCACCATGCCTACCCATCGGAGCGTGCCGCATGCATGGATGAATGGCTCAATGCGTCGCGTCCGGGAGTCGTCGCCGGTCGATAATGACGGCTAGCATGCGATTGTTCGACTATCCGCTCTCAGGCAACGGCTACAAAGTGCGCCTGCTGCTCGCGCACCTTGGAATGCCGTACCAGTACGTGCCGATCGACATTCTCAAGGGCGAGACGAGAACGCCGCAATTCCTGCAGAAGAATCCCAACGGCCGGATCCCGCTCCTCGAGCTCGACGACGGGACGTACCTCGCGGAATCGAACGCCATCCTCTATCTGCTTGCGCAAGACACGCAATATTGGCCCGGCACTCCCCTCGTACAGGCACAGGTGCTGCAGTGGCTGTTCTTCGAGCAGTACAGTCACGAGCCGAATCTTGCGACCGCAAGATTCTGGCTCTCGATCAAGAAGATCGAAGCCACACCGTTCAATGAGGAACTTCTGAGACGGAAGCAATCCCTGGGGCGTGACGCACTTCAGGTCATGGAGGATCATCTTCGGCACCGCCGTTATTTTGTGGGCGACCGCTACAGCATCGCGGACATAGCGCTGTATGCGTACACGCACGTGGGCGGCGAAGGAGGTTTCGATCTGGCTCTCTATCCGGCCGTGCAGGAATGGCTCGACCGGGTACGCGGCGAGCCGAGGCACGTCACGATCGAGCAGTGGCGTTAGAGGAGCCTGGGCGCGAGCTTCCCTCGAAGTAGACGATTCGTTATTGCGTTGCAGCAGCCGCTAGCCGTGCAGTGACTGGTACTTCTCCTGCAGCTGCTCGGGCGTCTCGGTGAAGTCCGGATTCACCACGATGCAGTCCGCGGGGCAAACGAGCTTGCACTGCGGCTCGTCGTGCGCGCCGACGCATTCGGTGCATTTGAAAGGATCGATCACGTAGATCGGGTCGCCGACCGAGATCGCCTCGTTTGGACAGACCGGCTTGCACGCGTCGCACGCCGTGCATGCGTCATTGATCAGCAGTGCCATGGTGTCCGTTCCCTCGCGTTCAGGCGGCCGCGCGCGCCTGCAATTCGTTGAGCTTGCCGTGGCGGTAGGCGCCCCACAGCGCAGCGCCGATCGCACCGGCGTAGATCGAATCCGGGTGGTTGGTCGCGGTGAGACCGGTGATCTTCTCGTTGACCAGCTCCTCTTGCAGCGCAGCGAGCAGGCCTTCGTCGAGCGCGAGCCCGCCGGTCAGCAGCGCCAGGCCCTTGGTGATGCCGGTGACTTTCAACAGCTTCGCGAGGCGCGAGGCCATCGACAGGTGGATGCCCTTCAGGATGTCGGCCGTGGCGATGCCGCGCGACACCATGTTGATCACGTCGGTCTCGGCGAGCACGGCGCAGATCGAGCTGACCTTCTCGGGATTCTTCGAGCTGCGCGACAGCGGCCCGATCTCCTCGACCGCGACGCCGAGGTAGCGCGCGATGTTCTCGAGAAACTGGCCGGAGCCCGACGCGCACTGGCTCGTCATCTTGTACGACAGCACCTTGCCGCGCCCGTCGATGTAGATCGCGCGTCCGTTCAGCGCGCCGATGTCGACCACGGCGCGCGCTTCCGGGTTGAGAAAGACGCCGCCGCGCGCGTGCGTGGTCATCGAGTAGAAATGGCCGGTCGCGAACTTGACGTTCTCGCCCTCCCCGGTGGTCGCGGTGTAGGCGACCTCGCCGGGCTTCATCCCGGCCTGCTGCAGGACTTCATCGAAACCCTGCTTCGCCAGCTCCATCGGATCGCGCCGGCGGATGCGCTCGCAGCGGCGGGCGAGCCAGTCGTCGCCGCGGAACAGCACCGTCTTCACGACGCCCGAGCCGATGTCGATGCCGACCGTGTGCACGCTCATGCCGCCTCCCGCTTCTCGATCTCCTTGCCTTCTTCGACCACCGCGCGCCAGGCGAACGTCGCGCCGCCGAGCGCCCCGGTGTAGATCGAGTCGGGGTCGATGTTGATCGTCATCTCGCCGTAGTTGTCGAAGATCAGGTCGCGCAGCGACTTCACCGCGGCCTCGTTCTTCGCCACACCGCCGGTGAACGTGAATTCATTGCGGATGCCGCCCGAGCGCGCCAGGATCGACATCGCGCGCAGGATGATCGCGCGGTGCAGCCCGGCCATGATGTCCTCGCGCTTCTCGCCCAGCGCAAGCCGGTCCCTGAGCTCCGCGCCTGCGAACACCGTGCAGGTCGAGTTGATGCGCACGGTCTTGGTCGCCTTCATCGCGAGCGGCCCGAGCTCGTGCAGCCCCATGTTCATCTCGTCGGCGATGTAGCCGAGGTAGCGCCCGCAACCCGCGGCGCAGCGATCGTTCATCTGGAACGACTCGACGATGCCCGCGCGGTCGACCTGGATCGCCTTGGTGTCCTGGCCGCCGATGTCGAGCACGGTTGCAGTGCGCGGATACATGACGTGGGCGCCCAGGCCGTGGCACAGAATCTCGGAGCGCACGTGCTCCTTGGAAAATGGCAGGCGCGCGCGACCGTAGCCGGTGCCGACGACGTAGGTCTCCTCCAGCGTCGTGTCGAGCACGCCCTGGATCGGCGCGCGGATCCTGTCGCCGCGCGCGGCTGCCTGCGGAAGCGCCTTGAACGTGCGCTCCATCCCGGCCATCAGGTTGCGGCTGATCGCATCGCCGTACTCGCGATTCTCGACCTCGATGATCGAGCGGTCATAGACGTTCAGCAGCAGGTCGTAGCGCACGCCGGCTTCCTTCGCCACGGCCTCGCCGAGCGCTAGGTACTGCGCCCCCGCGATGTCGCGGAAGAAATCGCTCTTGCGCTTGGCGTTCGGGATGAAGAGCGCCGGCGAATCCTCGCGCAGGCGCCGGAAGAGCTCACCCAGCGCCTGCATCACGCCGGCCGCGTGCTCGCCGAAGCGCGTGCCTGCTGCATTGCGGCCGCAGACCTCCTCGAGGTCCGCCAGCTGGATCAGGAACTGCTCCAGACGAAAATCGCGCTCCAGCTGGCCGATGAATTCGTCGAGACCGCCGTTCAGCGCGCCGCTCTTCGCGAGCGCCTGGCGGAACAGCTCGAAGCGCGCCGAAACCAGCGCCTCCTGCTTCGCAACCGTCGCGGCGGTGTCGTAGTTGGAGCGCGAATTGGTGATGCCGCGCCCGAGCACCTTGCGGTCCTCGCCGATCACGACCGCCTTGGTGGTCGTCGATCCGAGGTCAATGCCGATGAAGCATCTCATGTCAGTGCACCGCCGCCGCGCGCTTCTGCTTGATCATCTGGAAATAGCTCTCCAGCCGGTTCTTGATGTTGGCCGCCGAGAAGTAGCGCGGATCGACCAGGTCCGACTCGATGAACGCAGCGGGCTTGCCGGTGCGCTTTTCCACTTCGCGCAGGATGAGCAGCTGCCCCGCGGAGAAGCTGTTGCAGCTCTTGATCGAGTTGATCAGCAGCCCGTCAGCCTGGTATTCGTCGAGGTAGCGGCAGATCATGTCGATCCGCTGCGGGAAGTTGAGATTCGTATAGCAGCCGAGGCAGTACTCGGCGAGCGATTCGAGCGGATGCTCGGGATCGTGGCGGAAGCCGAAATCGTAGACGCCGCCCACTTTGGCGTAGGTCGAAGCGACGATCACCGCACCCTCGTCGTAGAACATCTTCCAGAAGTCGCGGAAGCTGGTCCAGTTCGGCGGCCCCTCGACGACGAGGCGGTATTTTTCCTCGGCCATCTCACCCTCGGGCGTCACCGGCCCCTTCTTGTCGCGGATCCGCTGCTCGACTTCGGCCCAGAGCGTGTCGTAATAGCGCGTCGCTTCCGGCATGCCGCGGAACGCCGTGAACATCGGCCCGATGTAGTACACCGCGCCGAAGTAGCCGTCGATCGGGCTCGGCCGGTTCTTCGCCGAGTGCAGCACCCTGACCAGGTTCTCCTCCGCCTTCACCGACTCGCGCATGTACTCGCGCAGCTTGTCGATGTCGAACTTGATGCCCGACACCCGCTCCAGCGTCGGAATGACCTTGTCCTTGAGCTGCCGCACGACATAGGTGCGCATCGCCGAGGAGATCTTGCCGTCGCCCTGGTAGGGCACGTGCAGCATCGTCGTCTCGCAGTTGTATTTCTGCCGGATCAGCTCGAACCACTTCATGAACGTGAAGCAGCCGGTGTAGGAGAGCAGCAGCACGTCGGGCGTCGGCAGCGCCTCGCCGGTCGGTCCGACCTGCCCCTGCAGCATCATCCCGAGATCGGCCTTGACGTAGGTGCAGACGTCCTCCGAGTGCCCGTCGCGCTCGGCGTCCATGATCATCTTGCCCGACTTCTTGCGCATGCCGTTCTGCAGCGCGTTGGTCTCGGGCAGGCTGCGCGCGAAGTTGAAGCACATCAGCAGCTCGTTCAGGTTCCCCGGTACGAACGTGGCCGAGACCTTGCGGCCTGTCTGGCGCGCGGTTGCGAGCTCGTGGTAGTTGCGGTTGATCATTTCCTTCTGCAACCACATCGCGTCTTCCTTCTGCACCGGCGCTGCAGGCTTTTTCGCTGCGCTCGAGGAAGGCGTCATCTGGATCGGTGTGCTCATGCGGCATTCCAAAGTTTGATTGAATCGGCGAACGTGCCGGCCTGCTCCCGGATCGGCGCCATCTGGCCGGTGTTCTCGGCGTACTTGAACGCGGTGTACGGGATCTTGTGCTTGGCGAGGATCTCCTGCAGCATCGGCCGCTCGAGCAGCGCCGGGTCGCAGAACGACGGCGCGGCGAAGATCACGCCCTCGGCGCCGCGACTCCTGACCTGGTGCAGCAGGTACCTGCCCTTGTCTTCCTTCCTGTCGTCGTACTTCGACGAGCTTTGCGCCGAGCGGTGCAGGAACGCCTTGGACAGCTGCTGCAGGGGATCGCCGGTCGCCGGCACCTCGTCCATCAGCCAGCGCGACGCCAGCATGAACTCGTCGTCGACCACGTAGCAGCCCGACATCTCGATCGACTTGATCAGGCTGAGCGGCGGCTGCTCGCAGAACGATCCGGTCATGACGACGCGCGCGTTGTCGCGCCGCGGACGCTGCTGCGTCTCGGCCTCGCGCAGATATTCCCTGACGAGGACTGTGTGCTCTTCAGGCGGCAGCACGCAGCCGGCGCGCATCAGCAGGTAGACCTCGGACGTCGGCGCCTGCCACGGCTTCTGCGCCCGGTAGACGTAGAGGTCGCGGATCGCCTTGCGGTTTTCGTTGTAGACCGCAATCGACGCGTTCAGCTCGGCGTCGGTGATCGGCTTGCCGCGCAGCGTACCGAGATCGTCACGCAGCGTCTGCATCTCGTGCACGTAGAACTCGCCGCCGATCGAATCGTCGTAGTTCTGCGGCACGTCGACGTAGCGCACGTACTTGTCCTTGAACATGATCTGCCACATGCCGGAGAGATTGCGGATCACGTCGCAGACCGACGGGAACAGCATGCCGTCGAGGCAATCGAGCCGCCCGGTCAGCCCGAGCTCGAGCGTCGAGCGCGGAATGCGGCAGATGTAGCTCTGGTAATACGCATCGCCCTGGATCACCTCGATCTGGTCGCCGCCGCCGAAGATCCCGACCGGCAGCATGCCGGCGGCGTGGATGATCTCGTGCGGCACGTAGACCGGCATGTAGCCGATCGCCTTGCGCCCCGGCGCGGCCGCCTTCCAGTCGCTCACTGCAGAGAACCGCAGGTCCTCGAACAGCGCCTCGCAGCGCGCGACGATTTTCGCGACGCTCATCGGTGCTCCCAGCGCGGCGCGCGCTTCTCGATGAAGGCGACAAGGCCTTCGTTGGCGTCCTTCGTGCTCATCAGTTTCTCCAGGTACAGCGATTCGACGTCGGCAAGACGGGCGCGCGCGAGCTCGGCGAACGGCTCGCGTGCCGCGCGCACCGCAAGCGCCAGCGCCGCCGCGCTCTTGTCGGCGAGGTACTGGTCGAAGTATTCGAGCGCTGCTGCTGCGGGCTCGTCTGTGACCTCGCGCACGAGTCCCCACGTGAATGCGGTGTGCGCCTCGATCGAGCGGCCCGAGTACAGCAGCTCCTCCGCCCTCGCCTGCCCGATCCGCAGCGGCAGCAATACCGACGCCGCCGGAGCGAATACGCCGAGCTTCATCTCGGGCTGCCCGAACTGCGCGTCCGGCGCGGCGAAGATCGTGTGGCCGGCGAGCGCGAATTCCAGGCCGCCGCCGAGGCAGCTGCCGCGCACCGACATCAGGATCGGCTTCGGCCAGTCGAGCATCGACCCGATCAGCGCGTGCAGCGCGGCCAGCATCTCTTCGCAGCGCTCCGGAAGGTGCTCGGCAACGCTCGCGCCAAACGAGAAATGCGGCCCTTCATGGTCGACCAGCGCTGCGAGCAATCCCGTGTTGCTGCGGTGGGCCTGGAACGCCTGTCGCAGAGCACCGATCATTTCTGCATCGATCAGGTTGGCCTTGGGGCGCGCGAGGCGCAGCCGCAGCAGCGAGCCGCCGCGCTCGAGCCAGACTCTGAGCGGAGTGTCAGCCATGCTTCTTGCGCGGCTGGATTGCATCGTGCAGGCCGCCGACCCAGCCCTCGCCCGCGGCGAGCCTCTGGCGCAGCAGCACGAAGTCGACTTCGCGGTCGTCCTTGCCGCCGTCGTTGAACGCGGTAAAGCCGGCGCGTGCCTCGGTGACCATGTTGAGCGCCAGCCACGCGCGCGAATCCTCCTTGTTGCGGTTCCAGGCCTCGAGCTTGGGCTTGCGCAGCTCTTCGACCGTCTTGGTCATGCAATCGGGGAACGTCAGCAGGATCTTCGCGCACAGCTCCTCGACCTTTGCGTCGAGCGCCGTGAGATCGACCGTGCCGCGCGCCAGCAGCGCCTTTGCGTCCTTCAGCGCCTGCCCGGTCTTCGGCCTGCCGAACGCGAGCCGCCCGATCTCGTCGTAGACGCGCTGCGTCTCGACCAGCGGATTGGCGACGTAGGCGCCGTCGACCTTGAGCGCGGGAGCGATGTCGCTCAGCATCCCCATGTGGTAGGCCTCGTGCGCCGAGAACGGCTCGCACAGCACGCATGCCGCCATCGCGCGCTCTGCGCCGATCATCAGCGGCAGGAAGTCGGTCGCGCCGCCGATCGGCGCCGAGCCGTGCTTGGGGCCGGCCTGGCCGAAGCGCGCGAGGTCCTGGGCGACCGAGAAGTCGCACGCCATGCCGATCTCCTGGCCACCACCGATCCGCATGCCGTTGACGCGGCAGATCACCGGCTTGTCGCAAGCGAGGATCGCCGACACCATGTCGTTGAAGAGGCGCATGTACTGCCGGTATTCCTGCGGATGCCCGGCGTAATACTCGGCGTATTCCTTGGTGTTGCCGCCGGTGCAGAACGCCTTGTCGCCGACGCCGGTGAAGACGACCGAGCTCACGTCGCGCGCGTCGGATGCAGCGCGGAACGCGAGGATCAGGCCTTTGACCATCTCGGTCGTGTACGAGTTGTACTGGCCGGCGTTGTCGAGCCAGATCCAGGCGTTGTACAGCCCCGGCGCGGGCTTGCCGTCGGGAGTCAGCGCCTGCCGCCGCTCGTAGCGCACGCCCGGCGCCGCGACTGCGGCGAGGTCGTGGTTCTTCAGCAATCCGGTCTCGGTCACGCCCATTGCCCTCTCCTCGCTGCGAATGAAGGGTCATAAATACTCTGGCTTACTACGCGCCGATTTGATCTAGGCCAAAGAACGGCCATCGACTTGCCTCAACCATGCCGGGAATGGAAAAAGCACGCGCATCGGTGTCTCTTGCGCTCGCCGGGAGCGGCGGCGCGGGAGTCATGACCGCCGGCAATTTATTGCTCGAGGCGGCTGCGCACGCCGGGTACTACGCGCTGATGACGCGCACCAGCGGCCCGCAAATCCGCGGCGGCGAAGCGGCCGCGATGCTGCGCGTGTCGAACTTTCCGGGCGACGGGCAGGACGACCGCTTCCAGATCCTCGCCGCGATCGACTGGCAGAACGTCGCGCGCTTCGCGGCGGAGATCCCGCTCGACGGATCGAGCCTGATCCTCGGCGACCCTTCGCAGGGCGCGCCGCCCGAGGTCTTCACGCGCAGCGGCGCGCGCTGCGCCGCCGTGCCGTTCAAGGATCTCGCGAAGCAGCACAAGGATGCCTGGCCGAACATGATCGCGCTCGGCGTGCTCGGCGCGCTGATCGGGCTGCCCGCGGAGTCGCTCGAGCGCGCGGTCACGAAATCGATGAAGAAAGGCGTCGAAGCCGGAATTGCTGCGGTGCGGATCGGCATCGCACAGGCTGCGGCGCTCGGCGCGTTTCCGCTCGCCAAGCCGCTCTCTTCGACACCGCGCTGGCTGATCACCGGCAACGAGGCGGCAGGCTTTGGCGCGCTGCGCGGCGGCGTGCGCTTCGTCGCAGCCTATCCGATCACTCCGGCAACCGAGCTGCTCGAATGGCTCGCACCGGCGCTCGTCAAGGTCGGCGGCACGATGGTCCAGGCCGAGGACGAGCTCGCTTCGATCAACATGATCCTCGGCGCTTCGTACGGCGGCGTGCCCGCGCTCACCGCGACTTCGGGACCGGGGCTCGCGCTGATGATCGAGGCGCTCGGCCTCGGCGTCACCGCCGAGATCCCTGCGATCGTCGTCGACGTGATGCGCACCGGTCCGTCGACCGGCATCGCGACGAAGTCGGAGCAATCCGACCTCAACCTTGCGCTCTACGGCCTGCACGGCGACGCGCCGCACATCGTCGTCGCGCCGAATTCGCTTATCGATTGCGCAGCGACGACCGAATGGGCGGTCGGACTCGCCGAATCGCTGCAGGTACCGGCGATCGTGCTCTCCGACCAGTATTTCGGGCAGGCCAGGGGCGTCGTCGACGTACCGCAGCGGAATGGCTCCGCCAGGACCCGTTCGGTCGCGGACGGCACCGGCGAGCCGTATCAACGCTACGCGATCAATGCCTCGGGCATCTCGCCGATGGCGCTGCCCGGCGCACCCGGCATGGCCTACACCGCCGACGGCCTCGAGCACAACGAGCGTGGCACGCCTTCGTCGCAGGCGGCGGACCATTCGGCGCAGATGGACAAGCGCGCGCGCAAGGTCGCGCAGCTCGATCCGGGCGAGCATTGGGCGAGCGTAGAGGGTGACGGCGAGCTCGCAGTCGTCACGTTCGGCTCGTGCACCGGCCCGGCGCGCGAAGCGCTCGCACGTGCGCGCGCCGATGGCGTGAACGCGCGGCTGATCTCGCTGCGCATGCTTTCGCCGGCGCAGCCGGAGCGTCTGACGCGCGCGCTCGACGGCGTCAGCCGAGTGCTGGTCGTCGAGCAGAACCACAGCGGGCAATTCCTGCGCTACCTGCGCGCCGAGGGCGCATTGAGCGGCGAAGTGAAAAGCCTGCGCCGCCCGGGGCCGCTGCCGTTCCGTCCCGGCGAAATCCACCGCGAGCTGATGCAATGGAGCCGCGCATGAACGCCCCGCAGGTCATCGCGTCGCTCACCGCCAAGGATTTCAAGTCGGACTACAAGCCGGTCTGGTGCCCGGGCTGCGGCGACTATTCGGTGCTGTCCGCGGTCACCAAGGCGCTCGCGATGCTGAATCTGCGTCCCGAGAATGTCGCGGTCGTGTCGGGCATCGGCTGCTCGTCGCGGATCCCGGCGTATACGGCTTGCTACGGCTTTCACGGGGTGCACGGGCGCTCGCTCCCCGCGGCGACCGGACTCAAGGTCGCGCGGCCCGACCTGACCGTGCTGGTCGCGAGCGGCGACGGCGACGGCTACTCGATCGGCGGCAACCATTTCCTGCACGCATGCCGCAGGAACGTCGACCTGACGTACATCGTCATGGACAACCACGTCTACGGCATGACGAAGGGGCAGCCTTCCCCGACCACCGAGCCCGACTGGTCGTCGAAGCTCGCCCCCGGCGGCACGGGGTTGCGTGAATTTCATCCGCTGGTGATTGCGCTCGCATCCGGCGCGAATTTCATCGCGCGCGCGTTCTCGGGAGACCCGAACGGCACGGCAAACCTGATCGCCGAGGCGGTGCGCCACCCCGGCTTCTCGTTTCTCGAAGTACTGTCGCCGTGCGTGACGTTCCGCCCCGAGCAGCGCCAGTGGAAGCACCGGGCGCACCCTGCTCCGGTCGCGCCAACCGATGATCCTGTGCGCGCTGCGCGGCGCATCCTGACCGACGACGGCTTCAACATCGGCGTGCTGTTCCGCGGCAAGCGGCCGGCGTTCAAGGCGGGCGGCGCAACCCCCACGCATTCCCCCGACGATCTCGCAGCCGGGTTCAGCATCTAGGAGAAGGCCATGAGAAAGCATCCGCCGCGCCGCAGCCCGAAACCCGAATCCGGCGCGTACGAGGAGTTCATGTCGCGCGCGTACACGATGGAGATCGAAGCGATCGAGCGCTATGCACAGTTCGCCGAGCAGCTCGACACGCACAACAACCGCGAGGTCGCGAACCTGTTCCGCAAGCTCTCGCAGATCGAGACGCTGCACGCGAAGCGGATCCTCGACGAGATGCGCTGGCCGAGCATGCCCGCATTGCCTGCAGCCTACGCGTGGGAGGGCGCCGAAGGGCCCGAGACCGCGCCGTTCGGCGACCTGCACTACCTGATGCAGCCGTACCACGCGCTCGAGATCGCTCTGCAATGCGAGTCGCAGGCGCAGCAGTATTACGAAAGCATCGCGGCGAGCAAGGCGCCGCGCCGCGTGCGTGCCGCCGCGGCCGAGATGGCCGAGGAAGAGCGTGAGCACGTCCGGCTGATCCGCGACTGGCTGAAGAAGGTGCCGAAACCAGGTGCGGGCTGGGACCGCGACCCCGATCCGCCGTCCATGAGCGAATGAAAATCCTGCATCCCGCCGGCTGGCAGGCCCCGGTCGGCTACGCGAATGGCATCGCCGCGTCGGGAACGGTCGTGTTCGTCGCCGGCCAGGTCGGATGGAATGCGGAGCAGCAATTCGAATCGGGCGACATCGCGCCGCAGTTCGAGCAGGCGCTGAAGAATGTGCTTGCGGTGCTCGCCGAGGCAGGAGGCCGGCCCGAGCACGTCTGCCGCATCACCGCGTATTGCTGTGACAAGCCCGCCTATCTCGCCGCGCGCAGCGATCTCGGCCGCATCTGGCGCAGACACATGGGACGCCATTACCCTGCGATGAGTATGATCTTCGTTTCCGACCTCCTCGACTCGCCCGGCAAGATCGAGCTCGAGGCGACCGCAGTGATACCACCGGAGAGAACATGAGAGGACTCGAAGGCAAGACCGCCATCGTCACCGGAGGCGCCGCCGGCATCGGGCGCGCGATCACGGAGCGTTTCATCGAAGCAGGCACCCGGGTCGTCGTCTTCGACCTCAACGGCCCCGAGAAGGTCGACATCACCGACTACGAGGCGGTGAAGCGCGCCGTGGACAAGGCCGGCCCGGTCGACATCCTCGTCAACAACGCGGGC
>DASYPC010000405.1:0-4492 GCA_036007105.1 Burkholderiales bacterium
CTTCTGCTCCGCTTCGCGGCGCTCGCGCTCCTGCTTCTCGCGCAATTCCTGCGCCTGGAGCTCGGCGAGATGCTGCTGGCGCCGTTCCTCTTCCTTGCGCAGCTCGAGCTCGTGCGTGTCGATGGCGGGCGCCGCAGGCGCCGTGGATGCCGCCGGCGGAGGACCTTCTACTACTGCCCCGGGCATCGGCTCGGGCGCGTCGCGCTTGACGAACACCCGTTTCTTGCGCACCTCGACCTGGATCGTGCGCGCCTTCCCGGTCATCGAGTCGGACTTCTTGATCTCGCTCGTCTGCCGCCGCGTCAGCGTGATCTTGGTCTTCGCCTCGGTCGAGCCATGTGCGCGCCTCAGGTACTCGAGCAGCCGCGACTTGTCCTGCTCGGACAGCGCGTCCTCAGGAACGCGCTTCTCCACGCCGGCGGCGCGCAACTGCTCCAGCAGCACCGAAGGCGGAACCTTCAGCTCGCTCGCAAATTGTGCGACGTTGGTCTGCGCCACTTACCGTGCCTCCTTCTGCACCGCGCCGTCTTCGCCAGCGGCGGCTTCGAACCAATGCGCGCGCGCCGCCAGGATCAGGCTCTTCGCGCGCTCGCCGTCCACGCCCGTGAGCTCCGAGAGCTCGTCGACCGCGAGATCGGCAAGCTCATCGCGCGTGCGCACGCCCTGGGCAGCGAGCTTCGCTGCCAGCGCGTTGTCCATTCCCTCCAGCTTGAGGAGCTCCGGATCGACGTTCTCGATGCTCTCTTCGCTCGCAATCGCCTGCACCAGCAGCGCATTTCGCGCGCGGCTGCGCAGCTCGTTCACCGTGCCTTCGTCGAACGCATCGATCTCGAGCAGCTCGTTGATCGGCACGTACGCGACCTCCTCGAGCGTCGCGAACCCCTCCTGCAGCAGGATATTCGCGACCTCCTCGTCGACGTCGAGCTTCTCCATGAAGAGGTTGCGGATCTTGCCCGACTCCTCCTGCTGCTTCTTCTGCGACTCTTCCTCGGTCATCAGATTGATCGTCCACCCGGTGAGCTCGGAGGCGAGGCGCACGTTCTGGCCGCTGCGGCCGATCGCGATCGCGAGGTTCTCCTCGTCGACGACCACGTCCATCGAGTGCTTTTCCTCGTCGACCAGGATCGAGCTCACCTCCGCGGGCGCGAGCGCACCGATCACGAACTGCGCGGGATCCGCCGACCACAGCACGATGTCCACGCGCTCCCCGGCAAGCTCCTGGGTAACCGCCTGCACGCGCGAGCCGCGCATGCCGACGCACGTGCCGATCGGATCGATGCGCTTGTCGGTGGTGTGCACCGCGATCTTTGCCCGCACGCCCGGATCGCGCGCCGCCGACTTGATCTCCAGCAGCCGCTCCTCGATTTCCGGGACTTCGAGCTCGAACAGCTTCATGATGAACTGCGGCGCCGTGCGCGAAAGGATCAGCTGCGGGCCGCGCGCACCGCGATCGATCTTCATCACCCAGGCGCGCACACGGTCGCCGATCCGCAGGTTTTCCTTCGGGATCATCTGCTCGCGGGGCAGCAGCGCTTCGAGCTTGCCCGATTCGACGACCGCGCTGCCGCGCTCCATGCGCTTGATCGTCCCGGTGACGAGCTCGTCGCCCCGAGACAGGAAATCGTTGAGGATCTGCTCGCGCTCGGCGTCGCGGATGCGCTGCAGCAGCACCTGCTTCGCCGTCTGCGCGCCGATGCGCCGCGGATCGATCGGCTCGATCGGCTCCTCGATGTAGTCCTCGAGCTTGGCATCGGCCTTGCGCTGCAGCGCCTCCGACAGCGGAATCTGCGCGGCCGGGATCTCCACGGCCTCGTCCGCCACCACCTTCCAGCGCCGGAACGACTCGTAGTTGCCGGTCACGCGATCGATCGAAACCCGCACGTCGGCATCGTCGGCGTAGCGCTTCTTGGCCGCGGAAGCGAGCGCCATCTCGAGCGCCGAGAAGACGATGTCCTTGGGGACGTTCTTCTCGCGCGCCAGCGCGTCCGCCTGCAGCAGCAATTCCCGCCCGAAATTCATCGTCAGCCCTCTTATGCGTCCGGTACCAGGCGCGCGCGTTCCATCGCGCCAAGGTCCAATTCGACTCTCACCCCGTCGACCTCGAGGGTCGCGAGGCTCCCATCCACGCGCTGCAACGTCCCGACGAAACGCCGTCGGCCCGTCGCATCGGGGTTCTGCATGCGCACATCGACCCGGCTGCCTGCGAATCGCGCAAAGTCTGCGGGCTTGCGCAGCGGCCGGTCGAGGCCGGGCGAGGAGATCTCGAGCCGGTCGTAGTTGACGCCCTCGACAGCGAAGACGCGCGACAGGTGACGGCTGGTGGTGGCGCAGTCGTCGATCGTGATGCCACCCGGCTTGTCGATGAAAATGCGCAACAGCCGCCCGCCGTTCGAACGTTGCAGATCGACCAGTTCGAATCCCATTCCGCGCAGCGTCGGCTCCAAGATGTCTTCCAGCGCCCTCATCGTGACCGCTTGTCTTGCGTACAAACAAAAAATGGGCCGAAGCCCATCTACCAAAACTGTTGAAGTTTAACAGCTTTCCCCTTACCGGACAACGCTCCGCAGCACTTCGACCTCACCTTTCGTAAGCTCGACCCAGCGTCCCGGCTTGACCTCTCTGGGGAGGCTGAAGGAGCCCATCCGGATACGTAACAGCCGGCTGACCTGCAGACCTACCGCCTCGAACATGCGCCGCACTTCACGGTTGCGGCCTTCCCGCAGGATGACGCGATACCAGCGGTTGATGCCGACGGCTTTTTCGCCGGCTTCGATCCTCTCGAAGCGGGCCGAGCCGTCTTCGAGCTCGATCCCGGCCAGCAACCGCGCCCGTGTTTCCCGGCTGAGCTCCCCCGAGATCCGGACCGCGTACTCGCGCTCGATCGCGTGACGCGGATGCATGAGCTGGTTTGCGAGCTCTCCCGAATCGGTAAAGAGGAGCAGCCCGGAGCTGTTCAGGTCGAGCCGGCCGATCGCGACCCAGCGCCGCCCCGCCAGCTGCGGGAGTCGCTCGAACACCGTGCGCCGGCCCTCCGGATCGCTGCGGGTGACCACCTCTCCTACCGGTTTGTGATACGCGATCACGCGCGGTTCGGCGCCCGCGGGCTTCAGCTCGACGGGCTTGCCGTCGAGCTCGATCGCGTCGCCCGGCTCGGCGCGATCCCCGAGGCGTGCTGCGAGTCCGCGGACCGTGATGCGGCCGGCGCTGATCCAGGCCTCGATCTCGCGACGCGACCCGAAGCCGGCCGCCGCGAGCAGCTTCTGGATCCGCTCGCCGCGCGGCTCAGTCGGCTGGGGCGCGGACGGCGGCTGCGGCGACGGGTGCGGGCTCTTCCGGGGACGCGGGGGCGGCGGGCTCGAGCGCAAGGGTCTGTGCGATGTCCTCGAGCGACGGGAGCTCGGAGAGCGCGCGCAGGCCGACATCGTCGAGGAAGGTCTTGGTGGTGGCGTACAGCGCCGGGCGGCCCGGGGTCTCGCGGTGGCCGATCACGTCGATCCAGCCTCGCGCCTCGAGCGTCTGGATGATCTGCGGCGAAACGCTCACGCCGCGAATGTCCTCGATGTCGCCGCGCGTGACCGGCTGGCGGTACGCGACGATGGCGAGCGTCTCCATGACCGCGCGCGAATAGCGCGGCGGCTTCTCCGGATACAGGCGCTCGACGAACGGCTGCATCTCGGGCCGGGTCTGGAATCGCCAGCCGCTCGCGAGCTCGACCAGCTCGACCGCGCGGCCGCTCCAATCGTCGCGCAGCTCGGCGAGCAGCTTGCGCATCTCGTCGACGCTGACTTCGCCCTCGAACACGCGCTTCAGGTCCATTGCGGAAACCGGCTCGTGCGATGCGAGCAGCGCCGCCTCGAGGATTCGCTTGGCTTCAGTGCGATCGGCCATGCGCAAGCCTGACATAGATCGGCGCGAAGCTTTCGGATTGCGTGATGTCGAGCAGCGCCTCGCGGGCCAGCTCGAGCAGAGCAAGAAACGTGACGACCAGGGCGGCGACACCGCGCGCCGGATCGAACAGCTCGGCGAACTCCAGCACCCTGCGCTCGCCGAGCCGCCGCAGGATCGCGCTCATGTGCTCGCGGACCGAGAGCTCCTCCCGGCTGACGCGATGATGCGCGGAAAGGCGCGCCCGGTAGAGCAGCGCGCGCCATGCTTCCGCCAGGTCCTGGGGATGGACGTCGGGCAGGCGCGCAGGTCCTTCCTTCTCGATCCAGACGGAGATCGCGATCACATCCCGGCCTTCTTGCGGAAGCTCATCCAGCTTCTGCGCTGCCTGCTTCATCCTTTCGTACTCGAGCAGCCTGCGTACCAGCTCGGCGCGCGGGTCCTCCTCGCCCTGCTCCACCGCTGCAGGCCGCGGCAGCAGCATCTTCGACTTGATCTCCATCAGGATGGCCGCCATCACCAGGTAGTCGGCGGCAAGCTCCAGGTTGGTCGCGCGCATCATCTCGACGTACACCAGGTACTGGCGCGTCAGAGGCGCCATCGGGAT
>DASYPC010000406.1:0-2347 GCA_036007105.1 Burkholderiales bacterium
AAGGCCGGCGTCAGGGCGAACCGCTTCGTGCGCGACTTCGGGATCGGACTGCTTCCGGAGCTCTTCGAGTGCTACAACCCGATGCCTTACGCGGCGGCGCAGGTCATGGAGGTCGAGCTTGCCGATGAGCTGCGCGGGAAAGGCTACGCGGTGTGGCAGGGGTGAGGCGCCGGAAACTCAAGCCTGGCGAATCCCTGCTGCAATCGCGTTTCCGAGCATCCTCTTTTCATTTCCCGGACCGGCGATCGGCCTCAACCTCGCAAGCTTTCTTATCAGCCCGTGATAGAACCGCGGCTCGCGGGCCGTGCGGAGGATCAGCGCCGCAAGCGCACGCTCATTTCCAAGCGGGTAGTAACCTGCGTACTGATCCCCCAACAGCCCGACGTTCCCCGAGATCTTCGAAGCGATCACCGGTACGCCAATCCGTACCGCTTCGCTCACGACGTTCGCGCCGCCTTCCATGCGCGAGCTGATGATCATCGCGTGGCTCGACGCGAGGATCTGCAACGCTCGCGAGTGCGGGACGCTCCCGAGCCAGCGGTAGCGCTTGTCCTGCTCCATCCCGCGCGCCTCGTCGGCAAGCTTGTCGTCGAGCGAATCGCCAATCTGAACCAGCTCGATGTTGAGGTCATCCGGCAGATGCCGGAGTGCGTACATGCCGCGAAGCGGATCCTTTTCCTCGCGCAGATGCCCGATCACGCACAACCTGAATTTCCGCTTGACCGGCTTGTGCTTGAGCCGGGTCGAACACGACTGATAGACGACGCGCGCTTTCGACCGCAGCCGCTTGGGTAGTTCCTTGATCGCCTTTGGTTGGAGCACAATGAACCGGGTTGCGAGCTCGAGCGATTCCTTGGCATCCTTGTCGGTCTTGATGTCGCGATAGACGTCAGTTCCGGTGAGCGCGAGGACGATCGGCTTGTTCGGATGCGTCGCCCTGAATTTCTCGATCGAACCGTGGCTTCTCCTGGCGTGCAGCGCGAGCAGCAGATCGTCCTTGTCGTTTGGCTCCCATTCAGTCGAGACCGTCACCTTGTGTCCCTGCGCGCGCAGCATCGCGGCCCAGCGCAGCGCGGTGTGGCGGTTCCCCGCGCGCGAGCCCGCCTTTGCCGGCGTCACCAGTGCGATTCGCATACCGCGGGTCCTTCACTGTTAGACTGACGCCATCCATGGACCCGGCAGCGTTGATCGCGGATCTGCGCGCGACGCGAGCGCACATGCGCGCGGTCGCGGACGACCTCGGCGGCGCGCGAGAGTACGGGCCGCTGCTCGCGATCGTGAACCCGCCGCGCTGGGAGGTAGGGCATCTCGGATGGTTCCAGGAGTATTGGTGCCTGAGGCGTCGCTCGCCAGGGTTGTATGCACCGGAGCGGAGCGATTCAATTCTGCCGAATGCCGACGACTTCTACAACTCGGCGACCGTGCCGCACGATTCGCGCTGGACGCTGCCGCTGCCCGCGTTCGACGAGACACTGCGCTACCGCGACGCAGTACACGCGCGCGTGGTCGGGCGCATCGGCTCGCGCTGCGATGCGGACGACGCGTATTTCGCGCAGCTCGTGGTGCGCCACGAGGACATGCATGCGGAAGCGTTCCATTACACGCGCCAGACGCTCGGGTATGAAGCGCCGAAGGTCGCGGCGCGGCTGCATCCGGCGGGCGAGCGGGTGACGGGCGACGTGGAGATCCGCGGCGGAGAGTTTGCGCTCGGCGCGGCGGAAGGCGAAGGCTTCGTCTTCGACAACGAGAAGTGGGCGCACCCGGTCGTCGTTGCGCCTTTTCGCATGGCGCGCACCGCGGTGACGAATGCGGAGTTCGCGGCTTTCGTGGACGCCGACGGCTATCGCCGCCCCGAGTTCTGGACGATGGAAGGTTGGTTGTGGCTGCGCGAGCGGGGGCACGACGCGCCGACGTATTGGAAGAAGATCGCCGGCGAGTGGCATCTGCGCCGGTTCGATTCGTGGGTACGCCTTCCGGCGGATGAGCCCGTGATCCACGTCTCGTGGCACGAGGCGAACGCGTATTGCCGCTACGCGAAGCGGCGGTTGCCGACGGAGCTCGAGTGGGAATACGCGGCGCTCTGGGCTGCCGGAGCAGGGCGCAAGCGCCGCTACCCCTGGGGCGACGCGCCATGGACCCCGGCGCACGCGAACCTCGAGAACGCGACGCCTGCGAGCGTGCATACCCATCCTGGCGGCGACAGCCCGGCGGGCATCCGCCAGATGATCGGCAATGTCTGGGAATGGACCGCGAGCCCGTTCCTGCCGTACCCCGGGTTTCTGCGCGACCCGTACAAGGAATACTCGGAGCCTTGGTTCGGCACGCACAAGGTGTTGCGCGGCGGCGC
>DASYPC010000407.1:0-6259 GCA_036007105.1 Burkholderiales bacterium
CAAGCCCGCGGCCGCGGGCGGCGCGCAGCCGGCCGGCGAAGTCGTGCCGATCAGCGCAGTCGAGACCGCGGACCTGCTGCGCGAAGCGAAGAGCGTCATCATCGTGCCCGGTTACGGGATGGCGGTTGC
Organism: Burkholderiales bacterium; assembly: GCA_036007105.1. Taxonomy (GTDB): domain Bacteria; phylum Pseudomonadota; class Gammaproteobacteria; order Burkholderiales; family SG8-39; genus 2-02-FULL-66-14. Next base: position 130 of record DASYPC010000407.1, read on the forward strand.
GCAGGCGCAGCACATGGTCTACGAGATCACCAAGAACCTGCGCGACAAGGGAATCAACGTCCGTTTCGGTATCCACCCGGTGGCGGGTCGCATGCCGGGCCATATGAACGTGCTGCTCGCCGAAGCGAAAGTGCCCTACGACATCGTGCTGGAGATGGACGAGCTGAACGAGGACTTCCCGGACACCGACGTCGCGATGGTCATCGGCGCGAACGACATCGTCAATCCGGCCGCGCAGGAAGACCCCACCAGCCCGATCGCCGGAATGCCGGTGCTCGAGGTGTGGAAGGCGAAGACCTCGATCGTCATGAAGCGCAGCATGGCGTCGGGCTACGCCGGTGTCGACAATCCGCTGTTCTACAAAGAAAACAACCGCATGCTGTTCGGCGATGCCAAGAAGATGCTGGACGAAGTCTTCGCGGCGCTGAAGGCGTGAGCATGGCCGCCCGGGAGCGCATCCTGGCGGAGATCCGCAAGCGGCAGGGCCGCGGCGGCCCGCTCTCGGTCACCGAGCGCGAAGCGATCGACACCTATCTGCGGCGCCATCCGCGCGGGCCGCTGCGCGAGCCGGCGGCCGATCTCGTCGCGGCGTTCCGCGAGCGCGCCGAAGCCGCAGCGAGCACGACCGATCGCGTTGCATCGCTCGCAGAAGCGCCTGTCGCGATTGCCCGATACCTGGACGCAAACTCGCTTCCCCGCTCGGGGTGCGTGTGGCCGACGCTCGGGCGCCTCGACTGGCGTGGCGCAGGTCTCTCGCTCGAAGCCCGGGCGGCGCACGCCGACGACGCGATCGGCGTGACCGGCGTATTCAGCGCAATCGCCGAAACCGGCACCCTGATGCTGTGCTCCGGCCCCGACACGCCGGCCAGCGTGAGCCTGCTTCCCGAGACGCACATTGCGATCGTGCCCGTGGAGCGCATAGTGCCGGTGATGGAGGATGCCTGGGACCTCGCGCGCGCCGAGCTCGGACAGCTGCCGCGCGCCGTGAACTTCATCTCCGGCCCCTCGCGCACCGCGGACATCGAGCAGACGATCGTCCTCGGTGCCCACGGCCCTTACCGCGTGCATCTCCTCCTTGTCGGCTGATCGCACCGCCATCGGCGTCCTCACTTCCGGCGGCGACGCGCCGGGAATGAACGCGGCGATCCGCGCGGTGGTGCGCGGCGGGTTGCATCACGGCAGGAGAACCATCGGCGTGCTGAACGGCTACGACGGCCTGATCGACGGCACGTTTCGCGATCTGGGTGCGCGTGACGTCGGCAGCATCCTGACCCACGGCGGCACGATGCTGTACACGCGCCGCTGCGAGCGATTCTTCGAGCCGCGCTACCAGGCCGAGGCGGCACAGCGCACCGCAGCCGCCGGCATCGGGACGCTCGTCGTGATCGGCGGCGAGGGCTCGATCCGCGGCGCGCAGGCGCTCGCTGCGCAGGGCGTCCCGGTCATCGCAATCCCGGCGAGCATCGATAACGATGTCTACGGCACCGACCTGTCGATCGGCACGGATACGGCGCTCAACACGATCGTCGGGGCGGTCGACCGGCTGCGCGACACCGCGTCCTCGCACAACCGCGCGTTCCTCGTCGAGACGATGGGACGGCAGTGCGGCTACCTCGCCGTGGTCGCCGGGGTCGTCTGCGGCGCCGAACTGGTGCTGGTCCCGGAAAGGCCGTGCGGCGCCGCGGACGTGCTGGCAGCGATCAAGGACGCGCACGACCGCGGCAAAGGCAACGCGATCATCATCGTCGCGGAAGGCTCGACCTGCGGAATCGGCGAGCTGATGAAGGCGCTCGAGCAGACCGACGTTGGCTTCACGGCGCGCGTCACGCGCCTCGGCCACATCCAGCGCGGCGGCTCGCCGAGCGCGTTCGACCGGCTGCTTGCATCGCGCATGGGCGTGAAGGCGGTGGAAGCGCTCGTCGCAGGGGAAGCGAACGCGATGGTCGGTCTCGAGGGCAATGCGATGCGCGTGGTTCCGCTCGCGCAGGTGATCGGCCGCAAGCGCATCCCGGAAGACGAGTACTTCTCGATGATCCGGACGCTCGCGCAGTAGCTATTTTTTGCGCTCGCGCGCGAGCATCGCGCCGAGCGCTGCGATGCCCGGATCGCGCTCCATGCGCTCGAGGGTCTCGGGCAGCTTGCGGCGCCAGTTCGGATGCTCGTCGACCGTGCCCGGGAGATTGGCCTGCTCGACGACACCGAGCGCGTCTTCGAGCTGCACCATCATTACGAATGCCGGCGAGCGCGCGAGGAACGCGTGCGCAGCGTCGGCAAGCGCGCCTGGCGACGGCGCCGCTGCGTCTGCGGCGGAGAGCACGCCAGCCTGCACCAGCGCGTGGGTGAGACGCGAGCGATCCGCGGCACGCTGCTCGATCTGCGCCCGGCGCTGCTCGTCGCCCGGGAAGAGCGCAAGGCGCTCGCGCCAGGCAAGGTCGTTGCCCGTCCACCAGCCCGCCAGTGTCGGAAGGTCGTGGCTGCTCAATGCGGCCAGTGCGTCGCGCGGATACTCGTGCGCATCCATGAATCCGCCGTCCGCGTGCCGCTCGAAATAGAGGATCCGGTAGGAGAGCACCCCGGCGCGCCCGAGCGACGCGCGGAATCCCTCCGGCACGGTGCCGAGGTCTTCGCCGATCACCATGCAGCGGTTGCGTTCGCTCTCGCGGGCGAGGACCGCGAGCATCTCCTCCAGCTCATAACGGACGTAAGTCCCGGCACGCGGATTCGCGCCGGACGGGATCCAGAACAACCGGGTGAGCGCCATCGCGTGGTCGAGCCGGACCGCGCCTGCATGACGCATGGCCGCGCGCAGCACGGCCGCGAAGAGGGCGTAGCCGCTCGCGCGCAACGGGCCGGGTGCAAGGGGCGGCAAACCCCAGTCCTGGCCCAAGAGGTTGTAGGTATCCGGCGGTGCGCCGAGGCTCGCGCCGAGCGCATACCCGTCCTGGTTCGCCCAGGTTTCCGATCCGCCGCGGTCGGCCGACAGCGCAACGTCGAGGTAAAGCCCGAGCGCGAGGCCGAGCGACCTGCAGCGCTCGTCGGCACGCGCGAGCTGCTGCTCGGCCTGCCACTGCAAATAGAGGAAGTACTCGACCCGCTCGATCCGCTCGGCGTAGAAGCGCTGCACTGCGTCCGACCGGGGATCGCGATATTCCTCGGGCCACGCCGGCCAGCCGGATACCGAAGCGTCCAGTGCATGAAAGCGCTCCTGCAGCGCTTCGCAGAGCGCATGCAGCCGCAGAGGTTCCCCGCCCTGTTCGACGAACGTGCGGAAATCGTGCGCGCGCTGGGTCCCCTCGCGCAGGTGGTGCTCGCGGAAATGCGCATGCAGCCGCTCGAGCACCTCGAATTTCGCGCGCGCGACCCCGGCGTAGTCGACGAGCGGCGCACTGCGCAGCCTCGCGAGGCGCTCGAGGAATGCCTCGGATTCGACGACGCTGCGCGCCTCTTCGCAGGTGCGATAGTCGTCGACCGCCTCGACGTCGATGTACAGCACGTTCAGCGCGAGCCGCGAAGAGGGGCTATAGGGGCTCGCGCGCTCGGGGTCGTGGGGAAACAGTGCGTGCAGCGGACTGACCCCGATCACGCCTGCGCCACGCGCACCCCACTGATCGATGACTGCCAGCAGATCGCCGAGGTCGCCGATCCCCCAGTTGCGCTCCGAGCGCAGCGCGTAGAGCTGCACCGCCGGCCCCCAGAGGCGAGCGCCGTTCTCGAGGCTCTCGGGCCGGAAGCACCGTGGCGGCGGGCCGGAAGGCCGCGCGGCCGGCGCCGGTGCGGCTGCGTCGACGCCGAGCTGGGCAAGGATTGCCCGCAGGCTTTCGTCAGGAACCTGGCGCTCGGCGCCCCAAACGTCCCGATACGAGGTCGCGACGCCAAAGCGCGCGCACAGGTGCTCCAGCTCGGCGCGCGTCATTTGCGAAACGGCGCTCAGCGCGGCGGATCTTCGCGTTCCGGCCGTGGCCACCATCGCTCGAGCATGCGCGCGGCCCACTCGCGACCGCCGAGGCCGAATGCGAGCGCGAGCGCGAACACCAGCCCGGCGAGCAGGATCAGGAAGCTTTGCCGGATGATGTCGCCGCCGACGTTGACCTGGTCGAGCGCGATCAGCACGACGAACACGACGATCGCGTAGCGCGCGAGTCGGCCGAGCAGGTCTGCGTCGCGGATCCCGACGTTGCGGCAGTACGCAGAGACCGTGCCACCGATGAACGCGGCGAAATACGCGCCGAACGCGAGGATCAGCAGCGCGACGATCACTTTCGGAACGAACAGGACGACTTTGCCGAGCAGATCGGTGATGTAGGTGAGCCCCAGGCCGTTGAACGCGATCACCAGCGCGGCGAGGATCACCAGCCAGTAGACGAGCCATCCGAGGAGGTCGACGGTGTCGTTCTCCAGCCCGCCCTGGCGGAGGAACCCATCCATGCCGGAGCGCTCGGTGATCACCTTCAGGTTCACTGCGCGCAGGCCCTTCACCACCGCGAAAAGCGCCGCTTTGGCGAGCAGCCATCCGCCGATCAGCACCAGCGCGGCGAGCGCGAGCCGCGGCAGAAAATCGCCGACCTGCCTCAGAAACACCCGGATCGGCTCGATCAGCAGTTCGATGTCCATCGGCTACCTCCGTTCGTCACCGCGCGAGCGCAAGAACGCCCTGCAGCGGGATCACCGCCCATTCCGGGCGGTTACCGAGCTCATAGCGCAGCTCGTAGAGCGCTTTTTCGAGCACGAAGAGATCCAGCAACCCGCGGGCTTCCTGTAACGACGCGTAAACGCCCGCGCCTCTTACGGCTGCGTCGTACGCGCCGAGGAATGCAGTTCGCGCCGCCTCCTCCCAGGCCAGCGCGAGCGGCGCGAGGCGAGCGAGTTCCTCGTCGCTTTTCGCCGCGCGCCGCAACGCGTGCCAGCGCGCGTACTCGAACGAGCGCAGCATGCCGGCCACGTCGCGCAGCGGCGAGTGCTTGCGCCGGCGATCCTCGAGGCTGCGTACAGGCTCGCCCTCGAAGTCGATGATCACGAAATCATTCTGCTGCAGCAGAACCTGGCCGAGGTGATAGTCACCGTGATAGCGGGTCTTGTGCGCGCCCGCGGTGCCCGCCGGGCACGCTGCGATGCGCGCAAGCAGAGGCCGCGCATCCTTGAGCAGGTTCTTGGCCTGCTCTCGCACGGGCGGCTCCAGCGCCTCGCCACCCTTCGCGAGCAAATCCAGCGTCGCGAGCGCTTCCTCGCGGACGCCCGCTTTCCATGCCGCAACGTCGCGCTCCTCGACCGGCTCCGCATCGAAGTCCGGCCCGCCGCCCGGCATCGCGAGCGCGCGATGCAGTTGCGCGGTCCGCTCGCCGAGCGTTCTCATCAGCGCAACGTAGGCCCCATGAACGCCCTCGGGTACCGGCTCGAGCCGGTCGGCGAAATGGCGCGCGAGGTACTCGAGCGTGTAGGTCCACGCATCGCCCTGGTTGGAGACATACGCCTGCAGGAGCGCCAGCGTGCTCGTCGATCCGTCGGGCGCGACGTGATCGAGCGCTCCGGCGACCGCGGGACAGTGCGGGAAGCGCGCGACCTCGGTGAGAAAGCGTCCGACCTCGAACTCCGGGTTTACGCCGCGGCGCAGCCGGCGATAGCCCTTCAGCAGCAGATGCTCGCCGACCGTGATGACGGTGTTCGAGCTTTGCGGGGTCGGGCGGCGGATCGCAAGCCGCAGCGCGTCGGGCGCAGTGACCGATGCATAGGCGGCGGTCGGCACGAAACGCAGTTTTCCCTGCGCCGTCGCGACCTCGCCCTTGGTGCCGATCGCCTCGACCAGCGCGCGGCAGAACTTGTCGTCGGCGAACGCATCCGCCATCACCCCGACGTTCGCCTGCTCGCGCGTCTTCGCGACGATCGAAGAGGCGAGTAGATCACGGCCCCTTTCTCCCCATTCCAGCGCGAGTGGAAGGAAGTACGCGGAGGTGCCGCGCGAAGACTCGACGTCGTAGAGCGCCATCAGCCACGCGCCCCCGTATCGCTCCCAGAGCAGATGATCGGAGATGCGTGCACGCTGGACGGATGCATCCTTCGACGCGTACCAGCGCTGGGCTTCGATGAATCGGGGCAGCACTTCCTCCTCGAGGTGACGTCGTGTTCGCTCGGCCAT
>DASYPC010000408.1:0-8902 GCA_036007105.1 Burkholderiales bacterium
CCCCCCCCCCCATAGGGCCTATACTGAATGCGGCCAAGGGGATGACCAAGCGCGATCGAATCGACTGGTTGCTTACCGCAATCAACGCGGTGGAAGATCTCGTGCAGCCGAAGCTCGAGGCGCGGCGCAAGCAAAGAGGCGACGGAGCGCCGGATGGGGAGCAGGATCAGGAGTTGCAGATCTGCGTGGAAGAGCTGCGGGTCGCGGCCGAAGAATTGACGAGCCTGCGCGACCGGCTGTCGATCGAGCGGCAGCGCTACGCCGAGCTTTTCGATTTCGCCCCCGAGGCCTATCTCGAAACCGATGCGCGCTGGAATATCCGCGAAGCGAATCGTGCCGCGGTGGAGCTCTTCGGCTGCCCGCAGGAGTACCTGGTCGGCAAGCCCCTCGTCGTGTTCGTCGCGGAGGAAGAGCGCAAGGCCTTCCGCGCGAGCCTGGCCGCACTCGAGCAGAAAGCGGCGAACAGCCCGATGGACTGGGGCGCGACGCTGCAATCGCGAGCCGGAGACACGCTGCCGGTGTTGATTCGCGCTGCCGCCGCGCGCGACGCAAACGGCCGCGTCACCGGCGCGCGCTGCCTGATCCGTCCGTCGGTCCCGCAAGACGGCGCGTCGCCGCTTTCGGCAGACGCGTCGCGCGAATCCGGTTAGAGGTGGACAGGGCAACCGTTCGGGGGGCGCAGCACGAATCCGAAGAGCGCCGGCGTTCCGACGCGGCATTCGAAATCGTCGCGCTGGCGGCCTCCGCGGGAGGCCTGCATGCGCTGAGCCAGGTCCTGGCGGCGATCCCAAAAGACTTTCCTGCCGCGATCGTCGTCGTGCAGCATCTCGATCCGCGGCACCGCAGCCTGATGGCCGACATCCTGAGCAAGCGCACCGCGCTGTCGGTCAAGCAAGCGCAAGAGGGCGACGTCCTGGTCCCGGGGGCCGCGTACATTGCGCCTCCCAACCGGCACCTGCTCGTCCACTCCGACGGCCGCCTGTCGCTTTCGCAAACCGAGCTGGTTCACTTCGTGCGGCCGTCGGCCGACCTGCTGTTCGAATCGACTGCGGCGAGCTACCGGGAGCATGCGATCGCGGTCGTGCTCTCGGGCACCGGGAGCGACGGCTCGATGGGCGTGCAGGCGATCAAGAAGATGGGCGGCACGGTGATCGCGCAGGACGAGAAGACCTCGCAGTTCTACGGCATGCCGGCAGCCGCGGTGCAGACCGGATGCGTCGATTTCATTCTGCCGCTGGACGAAATTCCGTCCGCGCTGCTGTCGCTGGTCGCGCCGGGTGAGCGGCCGTGAGCCAGGCTCGCGACGACCACGAGGAGGCGACGCGCCAGCGGGACTTCGAAGCGCTGCTCGATTACCTCCGCAAGCAGCGCGGATTCGATTTCAGCGGCTACAAGCGGCCAAGCCTGATGCGCCGCGTCGAAAAGCGCATGCAGATGCTGGACCTCGGCGGGTTCGGCGATTACACGGACTACCTGGAGGTGCATCCGGAGGAGTTCGCGGAGCTCTTCAACACCATCCTGATCAACGTCACGGCTTTCTTTCGCGATGCGTCCGCGTGGGAGTTTCTCGCCGCGCAGGTGGTGCCGAGGATCATCGAGCGCAAGAAGCCAGGAGCGCCGATCCGCATCTGGTCGGCCGGCTGCGCCTCGGGCGAAGAGGCGTATTCGGTGGCGATCGTGCTCGCCGAAGCGCTCGGCGCGCAGCAGTTCCTGGAGCGGGTCAAGGTCTATGCCAGCGACGTCGACGAGGAGGCATTGAATCATGCCCGCCAGGCGACCTACAGCGAGAAGGACCTCGAGCCGGTCGACCCGGCGCTGCGCAAGAAATACTTCGAGCCGCAGAACGGCCGCTTCGCGTTTCGCGCCGATCTGCGCCGCGCGGTGATCTTCGGCCGCCACGATTTGATGAACGACGCGCCGATCTCGCGGCTCGACCTGCTCGTCTGCCGCAATACGCTGATGTATTTCAACGCCGAAGCGCAGCGGCGGATCCTCGCGCGCTTTCATTTTGCGCTCAACAACGAAGGCGAAGACGGGCCGGGCGGATACGTGTTCCTGGGCCGCGCGGAGATGCTGCTCACGCACGGCAACCTGTTCATGCCGGTGGAAATGAAGCAGCGCATCTTCGTCAAGGTCTCCAATCCCGACCTGAGACAGCGCGCCATCGCGCCGCGGAACGGCAACCACGCGGGGGGCGAATCCGCGGTCGCAGCCGCGGGTCTCGAGCACCTGAAGGAGCTCGCGCTCGAGGAGGTGCCCGTACCCCGCCTGGTCGTGGACGCGAACGACATCCTCGTGCACGCCAGCCAGAAGATGCGGCTGCTGTTCAGCGTCAACCCCCAGGACATCGGCAGGCCCCTGAGGGATCTCGAGATCTCGTACCGGCCGGTCGAGCTGCGCTCGCTGATCGAGCAGGCGTACGCCGAGCGCCGCGCGGTCACGCAGACCAGCGTCGAGCGGCGCTTCGCGAACGGCGAGGTGCAGTACCTCGACGTGGTGGTCGCGCCGCTCGCCGACGCGGCGAGCAACCCGCTGGGCGCGGCCATCACGTTCCTCGACGTGACGAACTACTTCAAGGTGCAGCAGGAGCTGCAGCACTCGAAGGAGGAGATCCAGACCGCCAACGAGGAGTTGCAGTCGAGCAACGAGGAGCTGCAGACCACCAACGAGGAGCTGCAATCCACCAACGAAGAGCTCGAGACCACGAACGAGGAGCTGCATTCCACCAACGAAGAGCTCGAGACGATGAACGAGGAGCTGCAGTCGACCAACGAGGAGCTGCAGACGGTGAATTCGGAGCTGCGCGTGAGCACCGGCAAGCTCAACCGCACGAATGCGTTTCTCGAATCGGTGTTCGCCAGCCTGCGCTCGGGCGCGGTGGTCGTCGACGGAGATCTGAACGTCGAGGTGTGGAACGACCGCGCCGCCGATCTCTGGGGACTGCGCGCCGACGAGGTGCGCGGCAAATCGGTGCTGAACCTCGACATCGGGCTGCCGATCGGCCAGATGCGCGACGCGATCCGGGCCTGCGCGAGCGGCGCGTCGCAGTTCGAGCAAAGCGTGCTGCAGGCGACGACGCGGCGCGGCAAGGCGATCGGCTGCCGGATCAGCGTCCGCCCGCTCATCGGACGCCCCGACAAGGGCGCGATCATCCTGATGGACGAGGTGGGAGGGGCAACCGCAGCGTAGTTCGACCGGGCTTGTGCCGGAGACGGGCCGGGCTCATGCGAGCGCCATCGCCAGCGGCCGGTCGTCCGGCGCGGCGCCGGCGGCAAGCGTCAGGTCGCGCAGCTGGTAGCCGCTGCAGGATTCGGCAGCGAATGCAGTCGGCGTGTACAGGATGACTTTGGTGCAAGGCTCATCGAGCGCGAGAAATGCGCTCTCGCGCTCGATGATCTCGGGGAAGGCGGCGCGCCAGTCCGCGTCGACGCGGCGGCAGCGAATCGACAGCCATTGGCCGCTGCGGACGAGCACCAGCATCAGGCAGCCGGGCTCCTCGATCAACAGCCAGCACGATTCGTGGCTGATCTTGGGCCGGATCCGGTTGAACGCGGCGATCAGATACGGCTGCGCGGAAGACAGCGTTGCTCGCCCTTCGGCGACCTTCGCCTCAAGCGCGTCCAGCAGTTTGCTGTCGACGGCGCAGGCGATGAGCGGGCCATTGCGGACGGTTTCCGTGATCCGAATCTCCCAACCCTCCGCGACCTGGCCGTGCACGCTCGTCAACCGGTGGCGGGCGAGAGCGAGCCACTCGGCCTCCGTCCGCAGCGCTGAATTCCGTGCCAGCAGCGCGTAGTGCACCAAACAATTCGACAAGACGACCGTGACTTCGGGTTTTTCCGGCCCGGATGCTGCGAGCGCGGCGGGCAGCGCATCGATTGCCGCTTGCCAGCAAGGTGAAGCGCCGTCCGGGTGGACTTCGATGATGTCCTTTCTCACCAGTCGGGGATGCACGCCGCGCCGGTATCCGGCGAAGATCAGCCGGTCCGGACCCAGGCCGATGCGTACCTGGTCACGCCACAGCAGCGACACGATCGACCCCCTCCAGCGAAAACGCGGATCCGGCTCGCGCGACGATGCAATCGTCGTGCCGCAGCAAGTAGACAAAGGAAATCAAGAGATTGCAAAATCACTGTGTAGCCAATTAACGACAAATAGAGTCATGGATCCGTGACAGCGGCGTTGCAGCGGAAGCTCAAGACTCTGTTTGCAGGCATGAACTCGGTGTCGTATAGCGGCTAACGCAGATGCGCCGAATGGCGACAGGAAAGGCGCACCGGCGCGGCTATACTTTTTCGCAGTGCGCTACGGGCCCGAACGCGTTCGCGCGGGCGTATGCGCGCGTTGAGGACGGGCTGCCATGAAGATACTGATTGCGGACGACCACCCGATCGTGCGGCGCGGGCTGCGTCAGGTTCTGGAATCCGATCCCACCATGGTCGTCGTCGGCGAGGCGACCAACGGTGACGAGGCGCTCGAGCTCGCGCGCACGCTCGAGTGGGACCTTGCGGTGTTCGATTTTTCCATGCCGGGCCGAAGCGGCCTGGACCTCCTCGACAGCGTCAAGCGCGAGTTCCCGGGCCGGCCGGTGCTGGTGATGAGCATGCATTCCGAGGAGCTGCACGGCGAGCGCGTGCTGAAGGCCGGGGCGGCGGGCTACATCAGCAAGGAAAGCGCACCGCAGGAGCTGGCGAACGCGGTGCGCAAGGTTGCGCGCGGCGGGCGCTATGTCAGTCCGACGCTTGCCGAAGCGCTCGCCCTCGAGCTCTCGAACGATTCACGCAAGGCGCTGCACGAGCGGCTCTCGGACCGCGAATACCGCGTCATGTGGCTGCTCGCGACCGGCCGGCAGATCAACGAAATCGCGCGCGAGATGCTGCTCAGCCCGAGCACGGTCAGCACCTATCGCGCGCGCATCCTCAGGAAACTAAGGCTGGGCAACAACGCGGAGCTGGTGCGCTATGCGATCCGGCACCGCCTGGTGGAAGATACGGACCAGCTTCAGCCAGCGCCGGTGCAGGTAGCGGCGATGTAATGGCCGAGCTGCAGGAAAAGGACGGAACCCCGGTCGCCAGCATCCTGCTCGTCGACGACGAGCCGAACAGCCTGTACGCGCTGCAGGAGATGCTGCAGCCGCTTGGGCAGAATCTCATGGTCGCCCGCTCGGGCGCCGAAGCGTTGCGCCTGGTCCTGAAGAACGAGTTCGCCGTCATCCTGCTCGACGTGCGGATGCCGCGCATGGACGGGTTCGAGACCGCGCGGCTGATCCGGGAGCGGCGCCGCTCCAGCCTGACCCCGATCATCTTCCTGACCGCGGCCGGCGACGACATGGAGTCGGTGTACCGCGGCTACGAGGCGGGAGCGGTCGATTACCTGATCAAGCCGGTGACCTCGCCGACCGTGCTGTGCTCCAAAGTCATGGTGTTCGTCGAGCTGTACGCCAAGAACGCCGATCTGAACCGCCAGATCAGCGAGCGGATGATCGTCGAAGACCGGCTCAAGGAGTCCGAGGAGAAGCTGCGCCGGCTCGCCGCGTACCTCGTGTCGGTACGGGAGGAAGAGCGCACGCACATCGCACGCGAGATCCACGACGAGCTGGGCCAGGTGCTGACGGGCCTGAAGATGGACGTGAGCTGGCTCGCCCAGCGCCTGGACGCCAAGCAGAAGGCACTGCACGCGAAAACCCAATCCATGTGCGGGTTGATCGATTCGGCGATCCAGACGGTGCGCAAGATCGCGAGCGGCCTGCGTCCCGAAATGCTCGACGAGATGGGTCTCGTGTCAGCGATCGACTGGCAGGCGAAGGACTTCCAGAAGCGCACCGGCATCCGCTGCCGGGTCGAGCTGCCGCCCGATGGGATCAAGCTCGATCTCGAACGCTCGACAACGACGTTCCGCATCTTTCAGGAAATTCTCACCAACGTGGCACGGCACGCGCACGCGAGCCGCGTGGACGTGAAATTCGGCTTGACCGACGATCACATGACACTCGAAGTGGCGGACAACGGGGTCGGCATCCCGGAGGCAAAGCTGAACGGCAAGTCACTCGGGCTGCTCGGCATCCAGGAGCGCGCGCTGCATTTCAACGGCGACGTCACCATCAGCGGTACCGCCGGGCAGGGGACGCGGGTGACCGTTAACATCCCGCTCGCGGGCGTGCGATGAGAGTCCTGATCGCGGACGATCACCCGGTCGTGCGGCATGGCCTGCGGCAGATGCTTGCACAGGCGTCCGACGTCACGGTCGTCGGCGAAGCGCGCGACGGCGAGGAGGTCATCGACCTGTGCGGGCGGGTGGCCTGGGACGTGGCGGTGCTCGACTATCAGATGCCCGGCAAGAGCGGGCTGGAGCTCGTCAAGGAATTGCGCCATCGCTATCCCGCGCGCTCAGTGCTGATCCTGAGCATGTACCCCGAGGACACCTATGCGGTGCGCGCGCTGAAGGCGGGCGCATCGGGATACCTGACGAAGGAAAGCGCACCGGAAGACCTGGTCGCAGCGATCCGCAAGGTCGCGGCCGGGGGCAAGTACATCACGCCGGCGCTCGGCGAGCGGCTTGCGCTCGACCTCGAGGACACCCGCAGCGCGCCGACGCACGAAATCCTCTCGGACCGCGAATACCAGATCATGTGGATGATCGTCTCGGGCAAAGCGCTCACCCAGATCGGCCAGGAGCTGAACCTCTCGCCGAACACGGTCAGCACCTATCGGGCGCGGATCCTGCGCAAGATGGGAATGAAGAGCAACGCCGAGCTGCTGCACTACGCGATCCAGCACCACCTCGTTAGCTGACAGGCCCCACTCGCTTTTTCCCGATCGGGGCACTTCGGTGCTTCTTCGAAGTGCCCCGAAACGTTTTTCGAAGTGCCGCGAAACCTTGGGCGCACGCCCTATTCGCTGCTATAATCCGCGCCCTTTCCGCTTCCGGCGGACCTTCCTTGCCGCACCGCTTTCGCATGGCGGGTGGCTTACCCATAAGGAGACCGCATGCGGCATTACGAAATCGTTTTCATCGTCCATCCGGACCAGAGCGAGCAGGTTCCCGCGATGGTCGAGCGCTACCGCGGCGTCATCGCGCAGCGCAACGGCGTGGTGCACCGCCTCGAAGACTGGGGCCGCCGCCAGCTCGCCTACTCGATCCAGAAGCTGCACAAGGCGCACTACGTGCTGATGAATATCGAGTGCGACGGCGAGACGCTCGGCGAGCTCGAGCACTCGTTCAAGTTCAGCGATGCCGTGCTGCGCCACCTGATCGTGCGCATGCCCAAGGCCGTGACGGCTCCTTCGCCGATGATGAAGGAAGAGAAGTCGCGCTCGCTGATGGACAAGGGTGAGCTCAAGCCCGCCGAAGCGAAGCCAGTGGAGGCGCCGGCTGCTTGAGCGCGGAAAACCGCGTTGCGCTCACCGGCAGGCTGGTCGAGGTGGGCGCGCTGCGGACCACTCCCGGCGGGATCGCGGTCGTCCATTGCAAGCTGCGGCACGAGTCGGAATGCCATGAGGCGGGAAAGAATCGCAAGGTGAAGGCGGAAGTCGAATCGATCGCGTTCGAAGCTCAGGCCCGGCTGATTGCCGCGGCCGCGCTCGACAGCGCGCTGCGCGTCGAAGGCTTCCTGTGCGCGAAGAGCGCGCGCTCGAAGAAACTGGTGCTGCACATCACGAACGTTGGATTCGGACAAGGAGACTGAAGATGCCACCGCCGCGCAGAGGGAAAGGCAAGTTGAAGGGCAAGTTCGGCAAGGACAAGAAGGACCGCGGCCAGCGGGCGCTGTTCCGGCGCCGCAAGTTCTGCCGCTTCACCGCGGAAAAGGTGGAGTGGATCGACTACAAGGGCATCGACGTGCTGAAGGACTTCATCAACGAGAACGGCAAGATCATCCCGGCGCGCATCACCGGGACCTCGTCGGGGTTCCAGCGACAGCTGTCCGAGGCGATCAAGCGGGCGCGCTATCTCGCGCTGATGCCCTACACGGACCTGCACTGAGGCCGAGCATGCAAGTCATCCTGATGGAGAAGCTCGCCAACCTCGGCGACCTCGGCGAGGTCGTCAAGGTGAAGGACGGCTACGCGCGCAACTACCTGATTCCGCATGGCAAGGCGAAGCGCGCGACCGAAGCGAACATCAAGGCGTTCGAAGCGCGCCGGACCGAGCTGGAGAAAGCCCAAGCCCAAGCGCTTGCGCAAGCGCAGGAGAAAGGCGCAAAGCTCGACGGCCTCACGGTGCAGATCGTGCAGAAGGCGGGAGTGGACGGGCGGCTGTTCGGCTCGGTCACCAACTACGATGTCGTGGAAGCGCTGACGAAGCAGGGCCACGAGGTCGAGCGCTCGCAGGTGCGCATGCCGGACGGCGCGCTCAAGCAGGTCGGGGACTACCGTCTGCAGATCGCGCTGCATCCCGACGTCATCGTGGCCGTCAACGTCGCAGTGCTGGGAGAAAGTTGAAAGAGCCAGCGTAACGATGGCACGCGCGCCGCAAACGCAGGCCGCGCATCAGGGTCCTGCCGATCCGCAGCTCCTGGCGCTGAGGGTCCCGCCCCACTCGGTCGAGGCCGAGCAGTCGCTGATCGGCGGCCTGCTGCTCGACAATCACGCCTTCGATCGCATCGCCGACCTCGTCGGCGAACCGGACTTCTATCGCGACGACCACCGGCGCATCTATCGGCATGTCGTGAAGCTGATCGAGGCGGGCCGGCCGGCCGACGTCGTCACGGTATCCGAATCGATCGAGGCGAGCGAAGACAAGGACCGGACGGGCGGCCCGGCCTATCTCGGCGCGCTGGCGCAGAACACGCCCTCGTCACTCAACATCCGGCGCTACGCGGAGCTGGTGCGAGAGCGAGCGATCCAGCGGCGGCTGGCGCAGGTCGCGACCGAGATCGCCGAATCCGCGCTGAGCCCCAGCGGCA
>DASYPC010000409.1:0-28222 GCA_036007105.1 Burkholderiales bacterium
GGACATGAAGACGACCGAGCTCGACACGGGGATCGGCAAGCTCTCCGCCCAGCTCGACCTCAGGACCGACCATGGAACCGGAACGTTGCGCGCGTTGCTGCGCGAGGCCGACGTGTTCTCGCAGTCGTACCGGCCGGGCACGCTCGCCGCGCGCGGTTTCTCGCCGCAGGACGCTGCGAGCCTCCGCCCTGGAATCGTCTGTGTTTCGCTTAGCGCCTGGGGCGATACGGGCCCATGGCGCAACCGGCGCGGATTCGACAGCATCGTGCAGACCGTGAGCGGCATGGCGCTGGAAAGCGGGGAGAAGCCGCGCTACATGCCGGTGTCGGCGATCGATTATGTGAGCGGGTACCTGATGGCCTTCGGCGCGATGGTTGCGCTTGCGCGCCGCGTCCGGGAGGGCGGGAGCTGGCTGGTGCGCGTCTCGCTTGTGCGCACCGGGCGCTGGATCGTCGATTGCGGCGATTCGGGTGCAGCGACGCTCGCCAACTTGCCCGTCGAGCTTCCGCAGGCAGAGATCGATGGCCTCACCTCCGAGATCGATGCGCCGGCGGGGCGCGTGCGCCATCTGAAGCCGGTGCTCGAGATGTCGGAGACGCCGCCGCGCTGGATTCGCCCGCCGGTTCCTGCGGGTCATCACCGCGCCGAATGGCCGTCTGGATCAAAGAACCGGGAGGAAATCGCGTGATCGGGAACCGACTGTCTCGCTGTTCGGTTGTGCTCGTCATTGCCAGCCTGCTGGGTGCGGGCTGCGCTAGCCGGCATGCAGCCGACGGGCTTTCGAGAATCGAGCATGTCGTCGTGATCTACGCCGAGAACCGCAGCTTCGATCATCTGTACGGGTTTTTTCCCGGCGCCGAAGGCATCGCGAATGCAACCGCGGAGCAGAAAACGCAGATCGATCACGATGGCGGGCCGTTGCCGCACCTGCCGCCCGTGTACGAGCACGGCCACGCGAGCAAGCGATATCCGGAGAAGCTGCCGAACGGGCCTTTCCAGATCGACGCGCCGCCGATCAACGGTCGGATGGACGAGGTGCTGCCGAGCCCGATCCACGCCTACTATCACAACATCGAGCAGATCAACGGCGGTCGCAACAACCGGTTTGTCGCAATGACGACCGCCGGCGCCTGGGCCCTGGGGTCTTTCGACGGCTCGAAGATGAAGCTGTGGCAGTGGGCCAAGGAGTACACGCTCGCGGATCATTTCTTCATGGGCGCGTTCGGCGGCTCGTACCTCAACCACCAGTGGCTGATTTGCGCCTGTACGCCGATGGATCCCGGCGCACCGGCTGCTGTGCGACCGCAACTCGACGAAAAAGGCAACCTGAAGAAGAAGCCTGGCTCGCCCGCCTCGGTGCTGCAAGGGCCCGTCGACGTGTTCGACGGCCGGGTCACACCCGACGGCTATCTCGTCAACACTTCGCAGCCGCCGTACCAGCCGAGCGGCTTTGCGCCGGCAGCGGGCGGAAGCGTCGATCTCGCGGACCCGGCGCGCCATCCGACGCCCGCGTTCAGGGAAAAAACCCTGGGCGACACGCTGTCGGCGAAAGGCGTGAGCTGGGTCTGGTACGCGGGCGGCTGGAACGACGCACTCGCCGACGGCCGGCGCGACGCGAAGGAAAAACGCTCGGTGATCTACAACCGGGACCAGGGCAGCCCGAACTTCCAGCCGCATCACCAGCCTTTCAACTACTACGCGCGCTTCGCGCCGGGGACGCCGGATCGCGCGCGTCACCTCAAGGATCTCGCTGACTTCGAGCGCGACATCGAGCGCGGAACGCTGCCGCAGGTCGTGTTCTACAAGCCGACAGGGCGCGTCAACGAGCACCCGAGCTACACCGACCTCGCTTCCGGGGACGAGCACATGCACGACCTTCTGACGCGGCTGCGCAAGAGCCCGCAGTGGCCGAAGATGGCGGTGATCGTGACCTACGACGAGAACGGCGGGTTCTGGGACCACGTGCCGCCACCCGCGGGGCCGGGATGGGGCGATCGCTGGGGACCCGGCACGCGCGTGCCGGCGCTGATCATCTCGCCGCACGCGAAGCGCGGCTTCGTCGACCAGACGCCCTACGACACGACGTCGATCATCAAGTTCATCACGCGGCGCTTCGCGCTCGAGCCGCTGCCGGGCGTGCGGCCGAACGCAGGAGATCTCGTCAACGCGTTCGACTAGGGCTGGGCTACGGCACCGACTGCAGGTTCACCAGCTGGATGCTGCCGCGGATCACGCGATAGAGGAGCCAGAACCAGGTCAGCAGCATCCCGATCGCCCCCAGCGTCGCGAGGCCGATCATCGAAAAGATCGTGCTCCACGCGAGCACCCATTCGCCCGATGCGGTGGGATTGCGAATGACTGCGTGGATGACCGGCCATGCGCTCCAGAGCAGCGTGCACACGCTGAGCAGGTTCCAGAGCAGTCCGTACCAGAACGTGCGGATCAGCCAGTCGTGATGGCTGTCGACGAGGCCGCCGTGCGCATCGCCGCGCTTGACATAGTTGATGACCAGGCCGATCAGTGCCGGCCACATCATCACCGTGAGGTACCCGATCCCGTGCAGGACGTATGCAATCCACGCGGCGTCCCTGCCTTGCGCGGGGTCGACCGATGATGCGCTAACCGGCTGTGTGCTCACGAGGCTGCGACCTCCCTGGTCGCGCATCGTAGCGTAATCGGGCGGCGGCGGCATGGCCGCCGCCCCGACTGCCGCTTCGGCTAGCCGCTGCGCGAAGTCGGCGGCGTGTTCTTTTCGGCCAGGCGCTTCAGCAGCCCCTCGACGCCCGACTGCCGCGTGACCTGCTCGAACTCGGAGCGGTACGTGAGCACGAGGCTCATTCCCTCGACGTTGATGTCGTAGATTTTCCAGCCTTCGGGAGTCTTGCGCATCGCGTAGTCGACGTGCACCGGCGGCTGTCCAGGGCGCATGTACTGGTTGCGCACGGTCACGTCGGTGGCCCCGGCCGGCGTGCTGACCGGCTGCACCTGCATCGTCTGGCCGCGATAGACGTCGATCGCGTTCGAATAGATCCGCACCAGCATGGCGCGGAATTCATCGACCAGCTTTTTCTGCTGCTCGGGCGTCGCGGCCGACCATGCCTTGCCGACGGCGAGCTTCGTCGCCTCGGCGAAATCGATGTGCGGCATGACCTTCTGCTCGGCGAGCGCGAGCGCTTTCTGGCGATCGCCGGCCTGCAGCGCCTTGTCGCTCTTGATCGCGGCGAGCACGTCCTCGGTGACCTTGCGCACCATGTCCTCGGGCTTCATTTCCTGGGCGAACGCCACCGAGAAAGCGAGGGCGAGGATGAATCCTGACAGGCGTGTGAGATTCATGCGTGCGACATTCATGTGGCCTCCTTGGGGGTGGTTGAGTAACGGCTCCGCCCCGGATTCGTTGACTCCTAGGCTTCGGCCGCGATCCGGGGAATAAGTTCCGCCCAGCGGTGGATTTCGTCGCTTGCGGGCGACCGCCCCCGCCTTTTGAATGTAAGTTCGCATACCATCGCCCGACCATGCACCAGTACGGGGAGGCATCATGTTCAAGGGTAAAACCGCTCTCGTGACGGGGTCCACGTCGGGCATCGGACTGGGAATCGCGCGCAGACTGGCCGCCGGCGGCGCGAACCTCGTCCTCAACGGTTTCGGCGCTGCGGGCGAGATCGAAAAGCTGCGCGCGGGCCTCGCCAGCGAGCACGAAGTCGCCGTCGCCTACGACGGCGCCGACATGAGCAAGGCCGAGGCGATCGAAGCCATGATGCGCAACGCGATCGCGCGCTTCGGCTCGGTCGATCTGCTGGTCAACAACGCAGGGATCCAGCACGTCGCGCCGATCGATGAATTCCCGCTCGATCAATGGAACGCGATCATCGCGATCAACCTGTCGGCGACGTTTCACACCACCCGGATCGCGCTCGCAGCGATGAAGAAGAAGCGCTGGGGCCGGATCGTCAACATCGCTTCGGCGCACGCGCTGGTCGCGAGCCCGTTCAAGTCCGCGTATGTCGCGGCCAAGCACGGGGTCGCCGGGTTCACCAAGGCAGCCGCGCTCGAAGTGGCGGAGCAGGGCATCACGGTCAACGCGATCTGTCCCGGCTACGTGCGCACACCGCTCGTGGAAAAGCAGATTCCCGACCAGGCGAAGGCTCGCGGCATTTCGGAGCAGCAGGTCATTCGCGACGTGCTGCTTGCAGTCCAGCCGACCCGGCAGTTCGTCACGGTCGAGCAGGTGGCGGCGCTGACCGCGTTCCTATGCACGGACGAAGCCGCTTCGATCACGGGCGCCATGCTGCCGATCGACGGCGGATGGACCGCGCAGTGAGAGAAGGCCCTCCATGTTGACAATGGCGGGCGAAGGCCCGGAACTCCCTGGGCAGCTGGTGCTCGTGCTGCAGGGAGGAGGCGCCCTCGGCGCCTACCAGGTCGGTGTGTTTCAGGCGCTGCACGAGTCAGGCCTCGAACCCGACTGGGTGATCGGCACATCGATTGGCGCGATCAATGGCGCGATCATCGCTGGCAACCCGCCGGATCAGCGCATGCTCCGCCTGGAGACGTTCTGGAATCATGTCCGCAACGCCGGCGAGTTCGAGTTGCCGTCGCCATGGCCCGGGCTCGGCCACCTGTTCACGAGTTTTGCGACGGTCACGCAAGGCGTTCCGAAGTTCTTTACCCCGCGGTCGCCGGCATGGGGCGGTCTCAACGCGCCGCTCGGTGTCGACGCCGCGTCGTACTACTCGACCGAGCCGCTGCGCGAGACGCTTTCCGAGCTGGTGGATTTCGGCTACCTGAACGCGCCGCAAGAGCCGATGCGACTGACCGTCGGCGCGGTCAACGTGCGCGACGGCACGATGCACTATTTCGACAGCCGCGACGAGGCGCTCTGCATCGAGCACGTCATGGCCTCGGGTGCGTTGCCGCCAGCGTTTCCGGCGATTCGCGTCGCGGGCGAGCCGTATTGGGACGGCGGCCTCTATTCGAATACGCCGCTCGAGGCCGTGCTCGATGATTACCCTCGCAAGGACTCGGTGATCTTCATGGTGAACGTGTGGCAGCAGAGCGGCCCCGAGCCGGAATCGATCTGGCAGGTGATGGGCCGGCAGAAGGACATCCAGTACGCGAGCCGCACCGAAAGCCACCTCGCGAAACAGAAGCAGATCCACCACCTGCGCCACATCGTGCGCGAGCTGGCGCGCCAGGTGCCCGAGGACCAGCGCGCTTCGCCCGAGTTCTCGGAGCTCACGTCCTGGGGCTGCCATACGACGATGCACGTCGTGCGGATGCTCGCGCCGCGGCTCGACGGCGAGGATTACACCAAGGACATCGACTTCACCGCTGCCGGAATCGGCGCGCGGCGCGACGCCGGCTACGCCGAAACCAGGCGGATGATCGAGCGCTCGCCGTGGCGCGCGCCGGTCGATCCGATGCAGGGCGTGATCGTCCACGAAGGGTAGACTTGCCCGCGGTTGAGGCAGAAGACGCGCAGGGAGGGACGATGAACGGGCAGGAAGCAAAGCGCACGGTCCGGCAATTCCGTCAGATCGTGCTCTGGCCGTTGCAGCTGATGCCGCTTCGCGAGAGCGCGCAGATCCAGCAGCACTGGGATGTGCTGGATCTCGATTGTCCCTGGCGCGAAGTAAAAGACGAATTCGGCGATCCCGCCCACTTTCAGGTCCGCCACTACAGCGAGTTCGTCACCTTCCTGCCGCACGTGCAGCGGTTCCTGTACGGCGAAGGCGCGGCGCGCGGCCGGGCAGGCACCGATTCGCCGATCCGCGTGTACCGACGCTCGGACATCGCGCAGGTGCGGCTGACTTTTCCCGGCGACGAGCAGAATCCGCTGCTGTGCGAGGTGGCGCATGTCGATCTTTACTTCTTCTACGACATCGATGTCGTCATCCTCGCGGTCGAAATCGCCGCGTCTGATATCGACCTGTCGCGTGCGCAGGAGACGCTCTACCGTGTCGGGCGCGCCTATCCGACGCATTGGGAAGCCGACGGCACGGGCGGCCACTGCCTGAAGCGGGTCGAGTGGCTCTCGGCGGAAGGCAAGGTGCTTTCGGTCTCCGACTACGAGCGGCGCGACAAGTACCTTGCCCACGTGTGCCAGTACCGCGCCGCCGAGATCGCCTCGCACTGGGACTTCGTGATGCGGCCGTTCGTGCATCATCACTCGGACGACGTAGGGCCGATCCGCTTCCGGCTGGTCGAATACCACCGCATGCCGATTCTTGGCTACCTCGCGATGGAGGACGAGCGGCAAGTCACGCGAGCGGATTTCGTGCGGCTTGGGCTGGTCGCCGGCGCAGGAGATCCCGCGGAGCTGCCGTTTTCCGAGCGGCACCTGCGCGACTTCGAGTACCGGTTCTGCTACGACCGCTACTGGGACGAGGCGCGCGAAGGCTCGCGCGGTTCGCGCTACATGTGCTGCGGGCATGCGTTCATCCTGATGGGCGATGCGTCCGATCGCTTCTTCGCCGATCGCTCGATCGGCCTGCTCGAGCAGTTCCGCCACCAGTACTTCCTGATCTTTCTGATCGCGCATTTCCACAAGGCGGCGCTGCTGATGCTCTCGGACCGCCTGGTGGAGGCGCTCAACCGGCTCGACATCCAGGACACCGAATCGGTCCGGCGCTTCAAGCGTAGCATCCGGAGCATGAAGGAGATCTTCCTGCGCTTCACGCATCGCTATTGGTTTCACGAGCTGTCCGACCAGCCGCAGGCGAAGGCCGTGTACCGCATGTGCCGCGAGTTCCTCGGCACCGACAGCCTGTACAACGAGGTGCGCGAGGAAATCCAGGACATGAGCGAGTATCTGGACAGCGACGCCTTGCGGCGGCAGGCGAACACCGTGGTGCGACTGACCGTGGTGACCGTATTCGGGCTGATCGGCACCGTGACCACCGGATTCCTCGGCATGAACTTGATCGCAGAGGCGGACAATCCGCTCTGGTTGAAGCTGGTCTACTTCACGGTGGTCGCGGTACCGACTGTCTGGCTCACCGTCTACACGATGGTCAAGTCGAAGCGCCTGTCCGATTTCCTCGAAGCGCTGTCGGACGAGCGGCTGAGCGCGCGCGCGAAGCTCGGCGCGCTGCTCGACGTCTGGCGAACGCGGAGAGAGGAGCGGGCCGCGAAGTAGAGCCCCGTGTTCTTCCTCGCTACGAACGGAACTCCGGGATGTCGGGCCGCGAGCCCCACATGCAGAACGACTCGGGCGCGAACGGAAACTGGCGCGGCCGGTAGCCGGGCTCTTCTTCCGGCTTGATCAGGCGCACACCGGTCGAATACTCGTACACCATTCCGTCGGGTCCCTCGAAGTACAGAAACACCGCGCCCGATGTCGGGTGTCGTCCCGGTCCGAAGACGATTCGGACGCCGCGCTCGCGCAGGAAATAGTACGAGCGCATGACGTCGTCCACGCCATGCACCTGGTGGTTCACGTGCTGCACGCCCGCGTGCCGCGATGGAAACAGCGCGATCCGGTGGTGTACTTCGTCGATGCGCAGCAGCGGCGCGGCGCCGATCCGATCCGAGACGCGGGCGTTCATGACGCTCGTCCAGAATCCTTCATCCCGCACCGGGTCGGTGCTGCGCAGGCCAATGTGGGAGAAGCTCCACACGCCGCAGTCGCGCGAGGCGCAAAAGCGCGTCGTGCCCGCGCGTGGACCCACGACCAGCTCGTGGCGATTGCCGCTTGGATCATTGAACGCGATGAAGTCATCGACGTAGCGTTTCTCGCATTCCGCGCGCGTGCCGCGGTGCACGCGGACCTGCATCGATTCGAGATTCGCTGCCGCAGCGTCGAGCGCGGCCGGGTCCGCTGCCTCCCAGCCGGTCGCGTGATCCACGGGATCGCCTTCGACATAGGCCAGCGTGTGATCGCGGTCGTCGCCGCGGAAATACACCGAGGCGCCCTCGCGGCGTACGAACTCGAGGCCGAGAATGTTGCGCGCGTACTCGCCGGCGACCTCGAGATCGCGAGTGCCGAGACGTACGTAACGCAAGGCCCTGAGCTCGATCATCCGAATGATCTTAGACGCTTTCATCTATAGTAGCGCGATGCGCCCCGCGAACCTGCTCGTCATCATGTCCGACGAGCACAACCCGAAGATCGCAGGCTATGCGGGCCATCCGATCGTGCACACCCCGCATCTCGACGCGCTCGCATCGCGAGGCACCGCGTTTCGCAACGCCTGGACGACGAGTCCCGTGTGCATCCCGGCGCGTGCCGGGTTCGCCTGCGGCAAGTACATCCATCAGATCGGATTCTGGGACAATGCCGATGCCTATGACGGAAGCGTCGCGTCGTGGCACCACGTGTTGCGCGAACGCGGCCACCGGGTGGTTTCGATCGGCAAGCTGCATTTCCGCGTCGCCGGCGAGGACCACGGCTTCAGCGAAGAGCAGATTCCGATGCATATTCTCGACGCCAAGGGCGATCTGCTGGGTCTCGTGCGGTCGGATCCGCCGCGGCGCGGCGGGGCGAAGAAGATGGCGGCGATGGCGGGGCCGGGAGAGACCCCGTACACGCACTATGACCGCGACATCTGCTCGCGCGCCCAGGTCTGGCTGCGCGAGCAGGGATCGCGCGCGCAGGACAAGCCGTGGGTGCTGTTCGTCTCGTTCGTCGCGCCGCACTTCCCGCTGACCGCGCCGCCGGAGCACTTCTATCGCTACTGGAACATGCAGTTGCCGCTGCCGAAGCTCTACGCGCGCGAGTCGCGTCCGCGGCATCCGTATCTCGACGACTATCGCGAAACCTTCTGCTACGACGACTATTTCGAAACCGAGACCGACGTTCGGCGCGCACTCTGCGGCTACTACGGTCTCGTCTCCTACCTCGACGAGTTGGTCGGGAAGATTTCCGGCGTGCTCGAGGAAACCGGGCTCGCTGCGAACACGCGGGTCCTCTACACGAGCGATCACGGCGACAATCTCGGCGCGCGCGGGATGTGGGGCAAGTCGACGATGTACGAAGAGGTCGTCGGCGTACCGCTGATCCTCGCCGGGCCCGATGTACCCGCCGGAAAGACCGTCGCAACGCCGGTGAGCCATGTCGATTGCTACCCGACCTTTGTCGAAGCTGCGGGTGTCGAGTTCGCCCAAGTGCGCGACGATCACCCGGGCGTCTCGCTGTTCGACATCGCCGGCGGCGTCGCGCCACAGCGTTCGTTGTTCTCCGAGTATCACGGCATGGGTTCCACGACCGGCGCTTTTGCGCTGCGTTCGGGACGCTACAAGTACGTGCACTACGTGAAATACGCGCCGCAGCTGTTCGACCTGGAATCCGATCCGGAAGAACTTGAGGATCTCGCGGCGCGCCCGGAATTTGCCCGCATGGTCGAGGAGTGCCGGCAGAAGCTGCAGGCGATCTGCGATCCCGAGGAGATCGATCAGCGTGCCAAGCAACGGCAGGCCGAGCTGCTCGCGGCGAACGGCGGGCGGGATGCAGTGATCCGGCGCGGAGACCTGGGATTCACGCCGGCGCCCGGCCATCCGGCAGATTTTCAGTAGAGGGGGGCGATGGGAAAAATACTTTTTGCAGTCCTTGTCGCGATCGCGCTCAACGCAGACGCGCAAGGCTGGCCGAGCAAGCCGGTGCGCTTCATCGTCCCGTTCCCGCCCGGCGGTGCAACCGATGTGGCGGCGCGAGCGGTCGCCGACAAGCTCAGCAAGGCATTGAATCAACAGGTCGTGATCGACAATCGTGCCGGGGCGTCCGGCGCGATCGGCTCGGCCGAGGTGGCGCGCGCGGATCCCGACGGGCACACCATCCTGTTTGCTGCGGATCCGGTCGTTACGCTGCACCTCGCGATGAAGAACGTGCAGTTCGACGTGCAGCGGGACTTTGTCGCCATCACTCAAGTTACGACTCAGCCACTTGCGGTCGCCGTGCACACGTCCGTCCCTGCGAACACGATCCAGGAGTTCATCGCGTTGGCGCGCGCGAACCCGGGCAAGTATTCGTTCGCACATTCGGGCATCGGCTCGGGCCAGCATCTGTCGGGCGAGCTGCTGAAGAAGATGGCCGGGATCGAGATGCAGCACGTGCCCTACAAGGGCGGAGCGCCCGCGGTGCAGGATCTCGTCGCGGGGCAGGTACCTGTCGCCGTGCTCGGTTCCACGCCCGTCACGCCACACCACAAGTCCGGCCGGATCAAGATTCTTGCGTTCACCAGCAAGGAGCGTCTCGCGACGATGCCGGAGATTCCAACGCTGCACGAGTCGGGGTTCCCCGGGTTCGACACGGGCCAGTGGCTCGGTCTTCTCGCCCCGCGGGGCACGAGTGCCGAAGTCGTGAACCGGCTCTACACGGAAACGAAAAAGGCGCTTGCGCGCGAAGATGTGAAACAGCGTCTGGCGCAGGCGTCGCTGCTGCCGGTCGGCAGCACGCCGAAGGAATTCGAGGCGCTGATCCGCGCCGATCTCGAGCGCTGGACCGCGCTCGCGAAGAGCATCAACCTGGAGCCGCAATAAGACTGCTTCTTTCGCGCAGGAACTGCGCGAGCGCTTTCGCCGTGTGCGTCTCGTGACGTAGCGAATCCTCCGGCGGCCCCTGCATGACGACCCGACCGCCGGCATCGCCGCCTTCCGGCCCGAGGTCGATCACCCAGTCGGCCTCGGCAATCACGTCGAGGTTGTGCTCGACGACCACCGCGGTGTTCCCGGCATCGACCAGCCGGTGCAGCACGCGCAACAGCTTTTCCACGTCGGCCATGTGCAATCCGACCGTAGGCTCGTCGAGAATGTACAGCGTGTGGTTCGGTTCGCCGCGGCGCCCGGCGCGCTGGATGCCCGGCAGCGGCAGCAGGTCGGTCCTGATTTTCGCGAGCTCGGTGACGAGCTTGATCCGCTGCGCTTCGCCGCCAGAGAGCGTCGGGCTCTGCTGGCCGAGCGTCAGATAGCCGAGGCCGACGTCCTGCAGCAGGCGCAGGCAGTGATGGATCTTCGGATGCGCGGCGAAGAATTCGACGGCTTCGTCGACGCTCATCGCGAGCACGTCGCCGATCGTCTTGCCGCGCCAGCGCACCGCAAGCGTCTCGGCGTTGAAGCGCAGGCCGTTGCAGGCTTCGCAGATCACCCGCACGTCCGGCAGGAAGCTCATCTCGATTTTCTTCAATCCCTGTCCGTCGCACGAGTCGCAGCGGCCGCCGGCGGTGTTGAACGAGAACCGGCTTGCCGTCCATCCGCGCATCCTGGCCTCGGTCGTGTCGGCGAACAGCTTGCGGATCGCATCCCAGAATCCGACGTAGGTCGCGGGGCACGAGCGCGGTGTCTTGCCGATCGGCGCCTGGTCGACTTCGAGCACGCGCTCGACGGCCTCGCGCCCCTTGATCGCGCTGCAGCCGATGCTGGCGCCGGACTTGAGGCTCGCATACAGCACGTCGCGCGCAAGCGTCGACTTGCCCGAGCCCGACACGCCGGTGATCACGACGAAGCGGCCGAGCGGCACGCGAATGCTGGCCTGCTTCAGGTTGTGCAGCGAAGCGCCCTCGACGATCAGTGCATCGGTTTTGCGCTCGACCGTGCGCCTGGGCTGCAGCGGATGGCGCAGCGGCTGCGCGAGGAAGCGCCCGGTGACCGAATCGGGCGCCTGCATCAACTCCTCGGCCGAGCCCTGCGCGATGACCCTGCCGCCGAGCCGCCCGGCGCCGGGGCCGAGGTCGATGACGTGGTGCGCGCGGCGGATCGTATCCTCGTCGTGCTCGACCACGACCAGCGTGTTGCCTTTCGCTTCGAGCCGCTCGAGCACGTCGAGCAGCGCCTGGTTGTCGCGATGATGCAGCCCGATCGTCGGCTCATCGAGGATGTAGCAAACGCCGCGCAGGTTGGACCCGAGCTGCGCGGCGAGCCGGATGCGCTGCGCCTCGCCGCCCGAAAGCGTCGGCGCGGAGCGGTCGAGCGACAGGTAGGAAAGTCCGACCTCGCTGAGGAAGCTGAGCCGGCTGCGCAGCTCGGCGACCAGGTCGCGCGCAATCTCGCGCTCGCGGCCCCGCAGGTCGACCGATTCGAAGAACGCGCCGAGCGCCTCCACCGGCTGCGCCCCGTAATCGGCGATCGATTTGTCCCGCCATCGTACGGCAAGCGCTTCAGGGTTGAGACGCTGTCCGCTGCAGGCGGGGCAGGGCTCGTCCACTTCCAGCCATTCGATCCACGAGTCGAGCACGTTGTCTTCCGCCCCGGTGCGCGCGCGATCTTCGTCCCATTCGACGTCCTTCAGCTGCAGTCCCGTCCCGAAGCAGGACGCGCACCAGCCGTGCTTCGAGTTGTAGGAAAAAAGCCGCGGATCGGGCTCGGCGAAGCTGCGGCCGCACGAGGGGCATGCGCGCTGGGTCGAGAACGACTGCTGGCGCATTGCCAGCTGCGTTCCCTTGGATGCCGAGCGGACGAGATCGTCGAGGTCCGAGAGCACGATCACCGTGCCCTTGCCGAATTCGAGCGCCTTCGAGAGGCCGGCACGCAGGTCCGCTTCCGCGTTCGCGGCAATCCGCAGATCGGCAACCGGCAGCTCGATCGTGTGCTCCTTGAAGCGGTCGATGCGCGGGAAAGGATCGACCGGAAGAAAGGCGCCGTCGATGCGCAGGTGCGTGAAGCCCTTGCCCTTGCCCCACTTCGCGAGATCGGTGTACACGCCTTTGCGGTTGACGATGAGCGGCGCGAGCAGCCCGATCCGCTGGCCCTGGTACTCGCGCATCAGGCGCGCCGCGATCGCTTCCTCGCTTTGCGGCTCGATCGGCACGTTGCAGTCCGGGCAGTGCTGCGTGCCGAGCTTGACGAACAGCAGGCGCAGGAAATGATGCACTTCGGTCAGCGTTCCGACCGTGGACTTGCTGCCGCCGCGGCTCGTTCGCTGCTCGATGGCGACCGTCGGCGGGATCCCGTAGATCGCGTCCACGTCGGGCCGCGATGCCGCCTGCACGAACTGGCGCGCGTAGGCGTTCAGCGATTCGAGGTAGCGTCGCTGGCCTTCGGCGAAAAGAATGTCGAATGCGAGCGTCGATTTGCCCGAGCCGGAAACGCCCGTAATGACGTTGAAGCGGTTGCGCGGCACGGTGACATCGATGTTCTGCAGGTTGTGCTCGCGGGCGTTGTGGATGCGGATGGTCTGCGGGAGGTATCGCGGTAGTGGCTCTGCCAGCATTGCGCTCGCCTGCGGCGGGCGCGGATCGGGTTCTGCAATGTTCTTTGCAGAACCCGATCTTGGTGGAAGAGCAAAGGAGGTGTCGTACTCGCGGAGGGCGCGGCCGGTGTGCGACGTCGGGTGCTCCATGACCTCCGCCGGCGTGCCGCAGCAGACGATCGCGCCGCCTGCGGCGCCGCCCTCGGGACCGAGATCGATGATCCAATCCGCGGCGCGCATCACGTCGAGGTTGTGCTCGATCACGACGAGCGAGTGCCCGGCCCTCAGCAACTGGCCGAACGCGCGCAGCAGCTTCGCGATATCGTCGAAATGCAGGCCGGTGGTCGGCTCATCGAACAGGAACAACTTGTTCGGAGAATCGCGATCGGTCCCCAGTTTTGCTTCCGCGAGATGTCCGGCCAGCTTCAGGCGTTGCGCTTCGCCGCCGGAAAGAGTCGGCACCGGCTGGCCGAGCCGCAGGTACTCGAGCCCGACGTCGACCAACGGGCGCAGGCGGGCAAGCACCGCGTATTCGCCGGCGAAGAAGCCGACGGCCTCGGCGACCGTCAGGTCGAGCACGTCGGCGATGCTCTTGCCGGCGATCTGCACTTCCAGCACCTCGGCGCGGTAGCGCCTGCCGTCGCAGTCCGGGCAGCGCAGGTAGACGTCGGACAGGAACTGCATCTCGACGTGCTCGAAGCCGTTCCCGCCGCACGCCGGGCAGCGCCCGTTGCCGGAGTTGAAGCTGAACGTTCCCCGCGTGTACTTGCGTTCGCGGGAAAGCTCCGCGCGCGCGTACAGGTCGCGGATCGGCTCGAATGCGCCGACGTAGCTCGCCGGGTTGGAACGCGTCGTCTTGCCGATCTGCGACTGGTCGACCATCACGACATCGCCGACCCGCTCCACTCCGGTGAGCTTGCGGTGCGCGCCGGGTGCGTCGGTCGGCTTGCCCTTTGCCTTGCGCAGCGCCGCGTACAGCACGTCCTGGACGAGCGTGGACTTGCCGGAGCCCGAGACGCCGGTCACGCACACCAGGCGTTCGAGCGGGATCGCGACATCGATGCTCTTCAGGTTGTTCGCCTCGGCACCGATTACGCGCAGGTGCTTCTTTGCCGGCGGGGCGCCGCGCGGTGGATCGATCCGCTTGCGCCCCGCGAGGTATTCGGCCGTCAGCGTGTTCGCCTCGCGCAATTCGGAGGGTGTGCCGGAGAAGACGATCGTGCCGCCGCGCTCGCCCGGTCCCGGACCCATATCGAGGACACGATCCGCGGCGAGCATGATCTGGGGATCGTGCTCGACGACGACGAGCGAGTTGCCCGCGTCGCGCAGGCGCTGCATCACCTCGATCACGCGTCCCATGTCGCGCGGATGCAGGCCGATCGACGGCTCGTCGAGGACGAACAGCGTGTTGACGAGCGAAGTGCCGAGCGCAGTGGTCAGGTTGATGCGCTGCACTTCGCCGCCTGACAGCGTGCGCGATTGCCGGTCGAGCGTCAGATAGCCGAGCCCGACTTCGCACAGAAAGCGCAGGCGCGAGCGCACCTCGCCGAGCAAGAGCTCGGTCGCCTGGTCGAGCGGCGCAGGGAGCTCGAGGCGATCGATGTAGCCGCGCGAGCGCTCGATCGGCAGCAGCGTCAGGTCATGGATCGAGAGCTGCTCCGGGCCTAGCTTCCAGAGGGTGGCATCCGGCTTGAGCCGTGTTCCATTGCATGCGGTGCACTCGGTATACGCGCGGTACTTCGAGAGCAGGACGCGGATATGCATCTTGTACGCCTTGCTCTCGAGCCACTTGAAGAATCGCCGCACGCCGTACCAGACGCCGGGCCACGATTTCGACCAGCTCACCCACTCGGGCTCGCCTTCCAGCACCCACTCGCGCTGCGCGGCGGTCATCTCGCGCCATGGCGTATCGAGCGGCATGCCGCGCTTCTTCGCGTATTTCACGAGGTCGTCCTGGCATTCCTTGAAGCTCTTCGTCTGCCACGGCCTGACCGCGCCTTCGCGAAGCGACTTCGATTCGTCCGGGATCACGAGGCCGAAATCCACGCCGATCACGCGCCCGAAGCCGCGGCACGTTTCGCACGCGCCGAGCGGCGAGTTGAACGAGAACGCCGCCGGCGTCGGCTCCGAATAGTGCAGGTCGCAGTCCGCGCAGTGCAGGTCGGACGAGAAGCGAAAGGGGTCAGGACCCTTTTCCGCCTTTTGAAAAGGGTCCTGACCCCTTTCAGAATCCAAATACACGTTGACTCGTCCCTGCCCGACGCGAAGCGCCGCCTCGAGCGCCTCGATTACGCGCGCCCGTTCGGCGCTGCCCACGCGCAGCCGGTCCTGCAGCACTTCCAGGCGCGCCGCGGAGCGCGAATGAATCCGCGTGTAGCCCTGCCGCTCGAGGAGCTCGAGCACCTCCTTCTCGCTGAAATTCTTCGGGATCGGGACCGGAAACGTGACGAGCAGCCGGGGATCTCCCGCGTCCGCCGCACGCGCCTGCAGCTCGGCGAAGATCGATTCGGGCGTATCGCGCACCACCGGCTTCCCGCAGCCGCGGCAGAAGAGGCGCGCGGCCCGCGCGTAGAGCAGCTTCAGGTGATCGTTCAGCTCGGTCATCGTGCCGACCGTCGAGCGCGAGGTGCGGACCGGGTTGGTCTGGTCGATGGCGATCGCGGGCGGAATCCCCTCGATCGCGTCGACCTGCGGCTTGTCCATGCGGTCGAGGAACTGGCGCGCGTACGGGCTGAATGTCTCCACGTAGCGACGCTGGCCTTCCGCGTACAGCGTATCGAAGACGAGCGAAGACTTGCCCGATCCCGAGACGCCGGTGACGACTATCAGTTCCCCGGTCGGTATCGAGAGCGAGAGATTCTTCAGGTTGTTCTGCCGCGCGCCGCGAATGACAATCGGGTCGCCGACCGGGGATTCCCGCTTCACGTTGTCATTGTAAGGGCGCGGGGGTAGGATCCTGACTGGGGAGGCCTCCCGGCAGAGTCGCTGGCGCCGGGTGCAGGGGTGTGCCAAGCCTTGGAGGCGGGCACGCGATGATCGAACGGCAGCATTGCACCATCATCTGCGGCGTGTTGTTCCTCGACATGGTCGAGTACTCGCGCAAGCCGGTCGCCCAGCAGGTGACGCTCAGGGAGCGCTTCAACCACCTCCTGCGCGAGGCCCTGAAAACCATTGCGCCGAACGACCGGGTCATCCTCGACACCGGCGATGGCGCCGCAGTTACGTTTCTCGGAGACCCGGAGTGCGCCCTGTTGCTGGCGCTCAGGCTGCGCGAATCGATGGCGGCAGAATCGCGCGCGCCGGAGCAGGCGCTTAGCCTGCGTTGCGGGATCAATCTCGGCCCGGTCAAGCTGGTCAAGGATATCAACGCCCAGCCCAATATCATCGGCGACGGAATCAACGTCGCTCAGCGCATCATGGGTTTCTCGCAGCCGGGCCAGATACTCGTGTCGCGGTCCTATTTCGAGGTCGTGTCGCGGCTGTCGGACGACTATTCGAATCTGTTCCGCTATGCAGGATCGCGCACCGACAAGCATGTACGCGAGCACGAGGTGTACGCGCTCAGCGGCGAGGGTCCGATCCCGACGCGCCCGACCGGCGGATCGCGCGCCGGGTATGTTGGCTCGCTGGGAAAGGTCGGGGCGCTTCTCGCTACGCCTCGCCGGTTGGCGGAGCGCGTCGCGCAAGGCCTGCATGCGAGATCCCTTCTCAGCACACTATCGGCTGTAGCGGCGATCCTCGCGGTCGGCATGATCGTGCGCAGCAACCGCGAAGTCCCGGCCGACCCGGTCGCCGATCTGAGCGCGCCGCAAATGCAAGGCAGCGGCTTCATGCTGTCCGGCTATCCGCCACCCGCCGCCGGATCGCCGGAGAAACCGGTGAGCATGCCGGCGATGACACCATTGTCAGACCCCGTTCCGCTGCCCGTGGTGCCAACGAAGGCGATTGTCGAGCCGGTACCACTGCTGGTGCCTGAAGTTGCTGTGAAGAAATCCTTGAGCGCGAGGAGAACTGCGTCAAAGAGTGTCGCGGCGGTGGACGTGGCGCCGACTGAAGATCCGGTCGCCTCGCTGCAACCTGTGCAGGAGGAGCCGCTGATCAACGTCTCGGTCGTTGCGCTGCCGTGGGGCGAGGTCTACGTCAACGGAACGAGCTTTGGGGTGAGCCCGCCGCTGCTCAACGTTCAGCTGCGGCCAGGCCAGTACGAGATTGAATTCCGCAACACGACCTTTCCCAGCCATTTCGAGACGATCCACGTCAGCACGGACGATCGGCTCACGGTCAGGCACAGGTTTCAGACTGGAGAGCAGCGTTGAATCCGTGCATCCGCATGAGCACAGGCTGCGCCGTGCTGGCGCTGGCGGCCTGTGCGGCCATCGTGCGTCCCGGGAGCGCCGAGCTGGCGGCAGGTGTGCGCCTGTACGAGACCGGGAGGCTCGATGACGCAGCGCGCTTTCTGCAGCGGAGCATCGACCTGGGATTGGACGAGCCGGATCAGGTCACGGCGCACAAGTACCTTGCCTTCATTCACTGCGCGCAGGGATTCGAAGCCCGATGCGGGGACGAGTTCCGGCTGGTGCTCGCGATCAGGCCTTCGTTCGAGCTCGACAAGGCGGAAGCCGGGCATCCGACCTGGGGCCGCGTGTTCCGCACTGTGAAGGCGGGCCGCTGATGAGGGCCGTTGCAGCGCCATGACGATCGAGAAGCTCGGCCGCTACGAGATCATCGACGAGCTCGGCCACGGCGCGATGGGCATCGTCTATCGCGCCGCCGATCCGATGATCAATCGCGTGGTGGCGATCAAGACCATCAATATGGCGCTCAAGGGGCACGAGGTCGCCGAATACGAGCAGCGGTTCTACCAGGAGGCGAGGGCGGCGGGCGGGCTCAATCACCCGAACATCGTCACCGTCTACGACATCGGCAAGAGCGGCAACGTCGCGTTCATGGCGATGGAATTCCTCTCCGGACGGGAGCTGCGCGCGCTGCTCGGGAGCGGCGAGCCGCTGCCCCTGTCGCAGGCGGTCGACATCGCCGCGCAGGTGGCCGACGGGCTCGCTTACGCGCACCAGAATCACGTCGTCCATCGCGACATCAAGCCGGCAAACATCATGATCGTCGACGGCGGCCTCGCGAAGATCACCGATTTCGGCATCGCGCGCATGCGTTCCTCCAAGACGGTCACGCACACCGGGATGATTGTCGGGTCGCCGAGGTACATGTCGCCCGAGCAGGTTCTCGGCCGGCGCACCGGCCCGCAGTCCGACATCTTCTCGCTCGGCGTCGTGCTGTACGAGATGATCACCGGCCGCGCGCCGTTCTTCGGCAGCGACGTCAACGCGCTGATGTTCCAGATCCTCAATCTCGTGCCCCCGGTGCCGGGTGCGCTCAACCCTGCGGTGCCCGAGCTGTTGAATCTCGTGGTCGCGAAGGCGATCGCCAAGGCACCCGACGAGCGCTATGCGAGCGCAGCGCAGTTCGCCACGGACCTGCGCGCCTGCAAGGGCGTGGTGGAGAAAGCAACGCCGCGCGCCGCCGTGCGCGCGGACATGTCCGTGTCGGCGCAACCGAAGATCGACCAGGAATCGAGCGCGTCGCTGCATATCGACACGCTTCCCGGCACACGCCGCGAGGACGCGGAGCATGTCGTAAACAACCCTTCGCCGACGCTCGGCGTTGCGGCGGCGTTCGATTCGCTCGAGGCGACGATGCGACTCGCGGCGCAGACCGGCATGACGCAGGAGATCGAAGAGTACGCACAGACTCAGAAAATGCTGCGCGGGCAGGACGCGGCACCGGACCCTTCAGCCGCGACGATCGTGCAAAACCCGCAAGGGCTGGACACCACGCCGGCGAGTGAGGACTGGAGCCGCCACGAGCAACTGATCTTTGCCGCCGGGATCGGCGCAGCGCTGGTCCTCGCCTTGGGGATGGTTCTGCTGTAAAAAGGCGGCAAATGGCAGCGCGCAAGCCGATCCTGATGGCGCGGCTGTTCCTTTTGCTCGCGGGGTTGTCGCTCACTCAAGCATTCGCCGCGCCTGCGCCGGTGCTGCTCGTTCCGCTGCAGGGTGCGATCGGCCCGGCAACGGCGGACTTCGTGCACCGCGCGCTCGAGCGGGCGGCCCGCGAAAAGGCGCAGCTCGTCGTGCTGCGCACCGACACGCCGGGAGGACTGGACACGTCGATGCGCGAGATCATCAAGGACATTCTGGCGTCGCCGGTGCCGGTCGCGACCTATGTGGCGCCGGGGGGTGCGCGCGCTGCCAGCGCCGGCACGTTCATCCTTTATGCGAGCCATTTCGCCGCGATGGCGCCCGGGACGAATCTCGGCGCCGCTTCACCGGTTTCGATCGGCGGCGCGCCGGGCAAGGACGACAAGAAGGCGAAGAGCGACAAGGACGAGGGCGCGGACTCCGGCGACACGATGACGCGCAAGGTCACGCATGATGCCGCGGCCTATATCCGCAGCCTCGCGCAACTGCGCGGCCGCAACGCCGACTGGGGGGAACGGGCAGTGCGCGAAGCAGTGAGCCTTTCCGCGACCGATGCGCTCGACCTGAAAGTGATCGACGTTCTCGCCGAGGATACGAACGCGCTGCTGAAGAAGCTCAACGGGCGCGCCATCGACGCGGGCGGGACCCAGCGCAAGCTGCAGACCGCGGACGCGGCCATCGTCGCGGTGGAGCTCGACTGGCGCACGCGGGTGCTGAGCGTGATCACCAATCCGAGCGTCGCGTATCTGATGATCCTGGTCGGGATCTACGCGCTCGTCTTCGAGTTCATGAATCCCGGGGTGGTGCTGCCCGGCGTGGTGGGCACGATCTGCGTGCTGCTTGCGCTCTATGCATTCCACCTGCTGCCGGTGAACTACGCGGGCCTTGCGCTGATCGTGCTTGGAATCGCCTTCATGGTGGGCGAAGCGTTCCTGCCTGCGTACGGCTCGCTCGGTGTCGGCGGGCTCATCGCGTTCGTGCTCGGCTCGGTGATCCTCATCGACAGCGACCTGCCCGGATTCGAGATCCCGTACGGCCTGATCGGCGGTGTCGCCGCAGCGAGCGGCCTGTTCCTGGTGTTCGTGATCGGCATGATCGTGCGGGGACGGCGCAGGCCGGTGGTGAGCGGCCGCGAGCAGATGGTCGGGGCGATCGGCGAAGCGCTCGAGGATTTCGAGGCCGAAGGATGGATGCGCGTGCATGGTGAAATGTGGCGCGCCCGCACGCATGCCCCGGTGCGCCGCGGGCAGCGGTTGCGGGTGAGGGCGATCGACGGCCTGATCCTGGACACCGACCCTGAAACAGGCAACGGAGGATGAAGATGTTCCTCGATCTCGGATTCGGCGTCGGCGTGGTAGTGATCGTCCTGCTGCTCATCGTCGCTTCACTCAAGATTCTGCGCGAATACCAGCGTGCGGTCGTCTTCCTGCTCGGGCGCTTCCAGGCCGTCAAGGGACCCGGGCTCATCGTCGTCGTGCCGGGAATCCAGCAGATGGTGCGCGTCGACCTGCGCACGGTCGTGCTCGACGTGCCGACGCAGGACGTCATCACGCGCGACAATGTCTCGGTCAAGGTCAATGCGGTGGTGTACTTCCGGGTCGTCGATCCGCAGCGGGCGATCATCCAGGTCGCGAATTTCCTCGAGGCGACGAGCCAGCTTGCGCAGACTACGCTGCGCTCGGTGCTCGGCAAGCACGAGCTGGACGAGCTGCTCTCGGAGCGCGAGCAGCTCAATCTCGATATCCAGACGGTGCTCGATACGCAGACCGACGCCTGGGGAATCAAGGTCTCGATCGTGGAGATCAAGCACGTCGACCTGAACGACTCGATGGTGCGGGCGATCGCGCAGCAGGCCGAGGCCGAACGCGCGCGGCGCGCAAAAGTGATCCATGCCCAAGGCGAGCAGGAAGCCGCCGAGAAGCTGCTGCAGGCGGCGGAAACGCTCTCGAGTCGCGCCGAGGCGATGCAGCTGCGATACCTGCAGACGCTGACGCAGATCGCGGGTGACAAGAGCTCTACGATCGTCTTCCCGGTGCCGATGGACGTGATCGGCCCGATCCTCGAGGCGGCGAAGAAGCTCAAGGGCTGACCGGCGCGCCTTGTGCTGCTGGACTAGACTTCGGCCATGGACATCGCCGCAGCACAGATCCAGGGCGCGCGACGCCGCCAGGAAGACACGTTTGCGGTCGAGACGCTCGAAAACGGCGCGCGATTGTTCCTCGTGGCCGACGGGCTCGGCGGCTTGCCGGCCGGCGACGTCGCAAGCCGCGAAGCGTCCGCCGAGTTCGTACGGGTTTTTCGCGACCAGGCGCGCGCGCAGGAAGGCTTGCCGCACGATTGGATGCGGCACGCCCTGAACGAGGCGGATGGCCATCTGCACCGCCGCCAGAGCACGGCGCCCGACCTCGCCGGAATGTCGACTACGCTCGTCGTCCTGTATACGCGCGATGGCGAGGCTTGCGCGCTGAGCGTGGGCGACAGCTATCTGATGCTGCTGCGGGGTGGCACGCTCTACGTCCTCAACGAGCTGCATCGCGGCGAGGGCTCGGCGCTGACCAGCTGTGTGGGTGCCCAGCTCCGCCAGATCTGGGTGCTCGATGCGCTGAAGATCCAGTCCGGCGACCGGTTCCTGCTCGCGACCGACGGCATCACTACGCTGCCGGGAGTCGCCATCCAGGAGCAACTCGCCGCGGCTGAAAACTCGCAGGCAGCGGTCGATGCGTTGCTCGGAGCCATCGAGAGCGCGCTCGCGCCGCACCAGGACAACGCCACGGTCGTGGCGGTGTTCGTTCCCTGACGCCACGCGGCGAGCATCATTCCAGCTCGTCGATCGAGCGCGGAAAGGTCTTCTTCAGCAGCCGGGAAAGCGCGCGGTCGGCGAGGATCCTGCCGCCGGTCTGGCAGCGCGCGCAGTAGTTCGTTTCGTTCTCGGCGTAGACGATCCGCTGCACCGGTGCGCCGCATACCGGGCACGGCTTGCCGTGCCGGCCGTGAACTGCCATCCCCTCGCGGAATGCGGTGACCTTCGCAGGGAATCCGGGCCCGGCCTCGGCGCGCAGGCGCTCGGTCCATTCGACGAGCACGGCGCCGACCGCTTCGTAGAGCCGGGCAATTTCAGGCTCTCCCAATTGCCCGGTCAGCGCCAGCGGCGAAAGGCGCGCACGGTGCAGGATCTCGTCCGAGTACGCATTGCCGATTCCGGAGAACAGGTGCGGATCGGTCAGCGCACGCTTGAGCGTATGGTTCTCGGCCTGCAGGCGCCGGGCGAAATCGGCGTGGCTTGCACCGAGCACGTCCAGCCCGCCCGGGTCCATCGCGGCGAGCGTACTCTCGCCCTCCACTACGTGCAGCGATGCCCTTCGCTTGCTGCCCGCCTCGGTAACCAGCAGTTTTCCGGAATCGAACTCGAAGAGCGCTAGGCTGATTCGGCCCGGCGGCTTCGCGCCCTCTGCGAGCCAGCGCAGGCGCCCGGCAATCATCAGGTGCAGGACGAGGAACCGCTCGCCTTCGAGCGCGATCACGATGCGCTTTCCCAGCCGCCGGAATCCGACGACGGTGCGGCCCTCGACCGAGGCGACGGGGGGCGTCGCGGTACGCAGCAGGAACGGGTTCAGAAGGACGACCCGGCGCAGGATCCGCCCCTGGATGTGCGTCTGCAGCCGCTCCAGGTAGACGGTCAGGTCGGGCAGCTCGGGCATTTACATAACTTTACGCTGCCGAGAAACCCCGCTTACAGTTGGCACGCACACTCGCGGGCGTATGGGGAGGAGTCATCCCCTAATCCTGAGAGGAACGGATCATGGAACAGACGAATCTGAAGCGCCGGTTTTTGCGTCGCGCAGCGGTCGCGACGCTCGCGGTGGCGCTGGCGGCCGGCTTCGGCGCGCAGGCGTGGAGTTACGGCGGGCACGGCGGAATGCATCGCGGCTTCATGGGCGGGTCGCAGGACCCGGCGAAGGCCGATGAGCGCATCGAGCGCATGGTGAAGCACTTCGCGGTCGACGTCGACGCGACGCCGGACCAGCAGGCCAAGCTGACCGCGATCGCCAAGGCGGCGGCCAAAGAGTTGCGGCCGCTGCGCGAGAAAGCGCGCGACGCGCGCAAGCGGAGCATGGCGTTGCTCGCGGCGCCGACGATCGATCGTGCGGCGATCGAGCGGCTGCGCGCCGAGCAGATCCAGGCGGCGGATGCAGTATCGAAGCGGATGTCGCAAGCGTTTGCCGATGCGGCCGAGGTGCTGACGCCCGACCAGCGCAAGAAGCTCGCCGACCGGATGCAGAAACGGCACGAGCGCCACCAGCGGCCCGAGCGGCAGCGCAGCTAAACTGGGGGAATGACCCAGCGGATCCTGCTCGTCGAGGACGACGCCCGCCTGGCCGCAATGGTCAGCGAGTACCTGGCGGGCGCCGGCTTTCGGGTCACGGTGGCCGGGCAGGGCGAGGCGGGAATCGAGCGGCTCGCACGCGAGCCGTTCGACGCACTCGTGCTCGACCTCATGCTTCCCGATATCGACGGCCTGGAAGTCTGCCGGCGCGTTCGCTCGGCGAGCGACGTCCCGATCCTGATGCTCACCGCGCGCGGCGACGCGGCCGATCGCATCGTCGGGCTGGAAATCGGCGCGGACGACTACCTTCCCAAGCCTTTCGAGCCGCGCGAGCTGCTCGCCCGGCTGAAGGCAGTGCTCAGGCGTGGCCGGGCGCCCGCCGCGGCGGCGCAGAGGCGCTTCGGCCGCCTCGAGATTGATCGGGACGCGCGGATCGTGCGCGTCGACGGGCGCGAAAAGGCGCTCACCGGCTACCAGTTCGCGCTGCTCGCTGCGCTCGCCGAGAACGCGGGGCGCGTCCTCTCGCGCGACCAGCTGATGGATCTCGTCAAGGGTGAGCCGCTCGAAGCCTACGACCGCTCGATCGACGTGCATGTGTCGCGCATTCGCGCAGCGATCGAAGACGATCCGAAGAGGCCGCGTCGCATCCTCACCGTGCGCGGCGCCGGGTATGTCTTCGCCAAAGCGCAGGATTCGTGAAGCACCTCTACCTCCAGATCTACCTCACGGTCATTGCGAGCCTGATCGCGTTCGCGACCGCAGCGGGCGCGCTGTGGTGGATCTACGTCGATCAACTGGCGGCACGACACCCGCTGGAGGTGATCACCGAGGCTGCGCAGGCGCTTCCTGCAGCGGACGCCCCGCAACCGCAGCAGCAGGCGGCGGTGAACCGCCTCGCGGTTCGCCTGAAAGGCGATGCGGCGCTGTTCGCGGGTGATCGCACGGTGATCGCGCAGGCAGGACGGCCGCTGCCCGTGCCGCGAGAGGGGCGGGAATTCGGTCCCGGCGGCCCGCGCGCATGGACGGTGCCGCTGGCGGACGGTCGCTGGCTGGTCGGACGGGTCTCGCGCGACTACTTTCGCGCGCGGCGGCCGGGGCCGCTGCTCGGGTTGGCGCTCGTCGCGCTTGCGGTTGGAGTGGGCGCCTATCCGGTCGTACGGCGGGTGACGCGCCGTCTCGAGAAGCTCAAGGCGAGCGTCGATGCGTTCGGCGCGGGCGAGTTTTCGGCGCGCGTCACGGTCGAAGGGCGCGATGAAGTCGCGCAGCTCGCGGCGAGCTTCAATCGCGCCGCGGCGCAGATCGAAGGGCTGGTCGGCGCGCACAAGGCGCTGCTGGCGAATGCTTCGCACGAGCTGCGCACCCCGCTTGCTCGCATCCGCATGGCCGTGGAGCTGATGAAGGAGAGCGCCGATCCCGCGCGCCGCGTCGAGCTCGAGCGCGACATTGCCGAGCTCGACGCGCTGATCGAGGAAATCCTGCTCGCGAGCCGGCTCGATGCGATGCGCGAGAGCCTGAATGTCGAGCCGGTGGATCTCCTCGGTCTCGCGGCGGAGGAATGCTCGCGCTACGAGGAGGCCGACCTCGACGGCGAACGGCTCAGCGTGCACGGCGATCCGCGGCTGCTGCGGCGCATGATCCGCAACCTGCTCGAGAACGCGCGCCAGCACGGTGTGCCGCCGATCGAAATGCGCGTGCGCAGCGTCGACGGACGCGCGGAGATCCGCGTCTGCGACCAGGGCGCCGGAGTTCCGGAGCCTGAGCGCGAGAGGGTGTTCGAGCCGTTTCACCGGCGCATGGGCGCAAGCGCCGGCGCGGGTCTCGGCCTCGCGCTAGTGCGGCAAATCGCGCGCCGGCATGGCGGCGACGCCGCGTGCTCCGGCAACTGCTTTACGGCGACGCTTGCGAAAGAGGAAGGAAGGCGAGCGTAGCGCGGCAGCCGCGCCCGTCCGCCCCTGCGTCGAACAGAAGCTCCGCGCCGTGCGCAAGCGCGATCTCGCGCACGATCGCGAGCCCGAGACCGCTGCCCGATCCGGGCGAGCCGGGGATGCGGTAGAAGCGCTCCAGCACTCGCTCGCGCTCGGCGGCCGGTATCCCCGGGCCATCGTCCTCGATCTCGAGGATCGGGCGCCCGTTGCGGATCCCGGTCCGCGCCGTGACATGACCGCCGCGCGACGTGTACTCGAGCGCGTTGTGCGCGAGATTCCCGTACGCCTCGCGCAGCAGAAACTCCTCGCCGGTGATCTCCGCGTCCGCGAGCTCGAAGCCGAAATCGATGTCTTTCGCGAGTGCGCGGCGCACCCACTCGTCGGCGGACTCTTCGGCAATCCGCCGCAGGTTGACACGCGCGGACGCATCCGGCTTTCTGCCCGGCTCGACGCGCGCGAGCGCAAGCAGCTGGCTCGCGAGGCGGGCGGTG
Organism: Burkholderiales bacterium; assembly: GCA_036007105.1. Classification (GTDB taxonomy): domain Bacteria; phylum Pseudomonadota; class Gammaproteobacteria; order Burkholderiales; family SG8-39; genus 2-02-FULL-66-14. The sequence continues at coordinate 25,851 of DASYPC010000409.1, forward strand.
CGCACCGCCGCTCCGTGCACCTGTTCGAGCTGGCCGCGCACGGCATCCGGAACCGGGTGCGTAAGCGCAAGCTCGGTGTGCGCCTGCAGCCCGGCGAGCGGGGTGCGCAACTGGTGCGCGGCGTTGGTCAGAAAGCGCTGCTGGTTTCGATTCGCCTCGGTAACCTGCCCAAGGAGCTGGTTCAACCCCTGCACCAGCGGCTTGGCCTCGTCGGGCGAATGCGCAACGTCGATCGGCCGCAAGTCGCGCGCAGAGCGCGCGCGGATCTCGGCCGAGAGCGCTTCGAGCGGCGCGAGCCCGCGCTTGACGCCGAACCAGACGATCGACAGCGCGAGCAGCGCGGTGAGCAATGCCGGGACGACGCTCGAGAGCACGATGGTGCGCGCGAGCGCGGTGCGCTTGCGGGTCGTCTCCGCGACGTAGATCGTGCAGGATCCGCCGTCGCACGGAAGCAGCATCGCCATGACTCGTACTCTCTGCTGGCGATAGAGACCGTCATAGGCGAGGACTCCGTTCTCGGCAGTGCGGCCCGCGGGGATCGCGGGCAGCTCGGGATCTCCCGCGATGGCCGCGCCGTCCGGAGCTCGCACCGAGTAGTAGATCGTGTCGAACTGATCGGTGCGCAGCGCGCGCTCGGCGGCGCCCGGAAGATCGAAGGTGTACGAGCCGCTCGAGACGCGAACCCGCTCGCGCAGCGCGAGCCCGATGTCGACGAGCGCCTGGTCGTAGGCGTCGCTCGCGGGCTCGAGCGACAGAAAGTACGCGGCGACCGCGCCGATTCCGAGCAGCAGCGCGACCGGCGGCAGCAGCAGCCTGAGCAGGTGCACCCGCAGGCTGCTGACCGCCCGCAACTCAGGACTCCTGGGGGGCGAGCGACGGTTCTCCCGTGCCCTTGAATTCCTCGAGCATGTAGCCGAACCCGCGCACGGTGCGGATGCGGATTCCAGCGGGCTCCAGCTTGGCGCGCAGGCGTGAGACATAGACTTCGATCGCGTTCGGCGAGAGCTCCTCGCCCCAGCTCGCGACCGATTGGATGATCGACTCCTTCGATGCGATGCGCTCGACGCGAGCGAGCAGCACTTCAAGCACGGCCCACTCGCGGCCGGCAAGATCAAGCGGCTGGCCGCCGAGATAGGCACGGCGTGCGACGGTGTCCAGCGTGAGCGGCCCGTGCGTGATCTTCGGGCCGGTGCGCGCCTGCGCGCGGCGCAGCAGCGCACGGACGCGTGCCACGAGCTCCGGCATGGCGAACGGCTTCACCATGTAGTCATCCGCGCCTACGTCCAGGCCGTGCACCCGGTCTTCGAGCTGGTCGCGCGCAGTGAGGACGAGCACCGGCACGCGGTGATCGGTCGAGCGGAGCCGGCGCAAGACCTCGAAACCGTCGATGCCCGGCAACCCGATGTCCAGGATCACCAGGCCGAAGTGCTCGAGCCCTGTGGCGACGAGCGCCTGCTCGCCCGATTTCATCGTGTCGACCGCGTGACCGTCGCCCTGCAGGATCTGGGCGACTCCCGCTGCGAGGGAAGCGTCGTCTTCTACGATCAGGATGCGCACTGAGCGCATCATACCGCCAGGCGATGCCGGTACCCGTCAGGCGCACGCAAGGTGGCGCGCGTAGCATGGCTCGGATGCAGAGCGTGCTCCGCGCCGCGAGATATCTGCCTGCGGCTGCGGCCGCCGGGGTATTCGTCGCCGTGTCGATGCTGACCCGGATCGCGCTTGCGCTGCGGCCCGATGTCGCTATCGCTGGCGCGGCCGAGTGGGTGCGGGCTCTCACGCTCGGCTTGGTATTCGATTTCAGCGCCGCGGCGTATATCGCACTTCCGCTCGTCCTGTGGCTTTCGCTGCCGGATCGTACTGCACGCGGGCGTGCATACGGTTTCGTCACCCTGGCGGGATTCGTTGCGGTGTGTTTCGTTGCGCTCGTGCATGCGGTCGCGGAGTGGCTGTTCTGGGACGAGTTCGGCGCGCGCTTTAATTTCATCGCCGTGGACTACCTGCTCTACACGCAAGAGGTGCTCGGCAATATCTGGCAGTCCTACCCGGTCGGGAAGATTCTCGCGCTGCTTGCAGCGATCGCCGCGCTGGCTACCGCATTGCTCGCGCGACGGCTGCGGCGCTGGGCGGAATCGCCGCTCGGCTGGAAGCATCGCCTTGCAGTGGTCGCCGGACTTTCAGCTCTCATCGCGGGGACCGCGCAGTTCGTCGACAGCGACGCGAAGAACCGCACCGGAAGCGACGCAGCCGACGAGCTTGCGGGCAATGGCCTCTACGAGTTCTTCAGCGCCCTGCGCCGAAATGAGCTCAGCTTCGAGCGTTTCTACGCGACGCTCGCGGTCGACGACGCGCTCGCGGTCGTGGGGGGGGGG
>DASYPC010000410.1:0-3426 GCA_036007105.1 Burkholderiales bacterium
CCCTCATCCCGCGCTGCCTGCTGCTGGAAAATTTCTCTCCGGCCGAAGTCCGGCTGCTCTCGCACTTCATGGGCATGTACCGCGCGCAGCCCGGCGCGGAGATCATCCGGGAGGGCGAGGGCGGCGATTTCATGCTGATGCTGATCGAGGGCGGGGTCGAAGTGCAGAAGCGCGATCGCTGGAGCGCCTCGCAGCTCATCGCCGTGGTCGAAGCCGGCAAGACGCTCGGCGAGATGTCGATGATCGACGGCGAGCCGCGCTTCGCGACGTGCGTCGCGGTCGAGGCGACGCTGCTCGCCGTGCTCACGAGGGAAAACCTTGCGCGCATCATCGTCGAGCAGCCGATGCTCGGCGCCAAGATCCTGATGGAACTGGTCCTGATGCTGTCCCAGCGGCTGCGCAGCACCGGCACTCGGCTGCTGGAGGTCCTGGACGATCGATCGGAGCGCGCACAAAGCCCCATCGGGCCTGCATAATCCGCACATCCGGTCGTGGGCCTGCGCCGTACGTGTAAGCGTGCGCGACTTCGAGCGACCAACGCGATCTGCCGACCCTACCGTTAAGGAACCGCAATGCACGCCACCCTGCCGCTGATGCGCCGCTACGGCTTTCCGGCCATCCGGCGCAAACGCCTCGAGACGCTCCAGGTCAACCTGGGCTACAAGTGCAACCAGGCCTGCCTGCATTGCCACGTGAACGCCGGGCCGACCCGCACCGAGCTGATGTCGCGCGAGACGATCGTCGACGTGCTCGCGTTCCTCGAAGTGTCCGGCGTGCGTCGGCTGGACGTGACCGGTGGCGCGCCGGAGCTCAATCCGCACTTCCGGGAGCTCGTGCTGCGGGCACGGGCGCTCGGCGTGCACGTCATCGATCGCTGCAACCTGACGATTCTCGAGGAGCCCGGGCAGGAAGGGCTGGCTGAATTTCTCGCCGCGCAGAGGGTCGAGGTGATCGCATCGCTGCCGTGCTATCTCGAGGACAACGTCGACCGGCAGCGCGGCAAGGGGGTGTTCGAGAAGAGCCTGCACGCAATTCGCCGGCTGAATGCGCTCGGATACGCGGCGGCGGATGGCGATCTGGAGCTCAACCTCGTCTACAACCCGCAGGGTCCGAGCCTGCCGCCGCCGCAAGCCGCGCTCGAAGCCGATTATAAGCGCGTGCTTGGCGAACGGTACGGCATCGTGTTCAACCGGCTCTACACGCTCGCGAACATGCCGATCCAGCGCTTCGGCTCGACGCTCGTCACCCGCGGAGAGTTCAACGACTACATGGCGCTGCTTACCCGCGCGCACCGCGAGGAAAATCTCGCCACCGTGATGTGCCGCACGCTCGTATCAGTCGACTGGGAAGGCTACGTCTACGACTGCGACTTCAACCAGATGCTCGGGCTGCCGCTCCTCATCGAAGGGCGCAAGCGCGTGCATCTATCGGAGCTGATCGGCCGCGATCTGGACGGCAATCCAATCACGGTGCGCGACCATTGCTATGGCTGCACGGCGGGCCAGGGCTCCTCCTGCGGCGGGGCGCTCGATGGCTGACGGCCCGGGCAGGCGCTGTCCGATCGCATACCGGTACGGCGCGCAATCGCTCGCCGCGCCGGCCACGCTGCACGTCGATACGCTATGGATCGCCGGTGGACTGTACGGCAATCCCGAAGCGCTCGAGCGGCTGCTCGGACTCTACGAGGACGAGCCAGGCGACAAGGCGCTCGTCTTCAACGGCGACTTCCACTGGTTCGATGTAGTGCGCGAAGACTTCCAGCGCGTCAACCGCGCAGTGCTCGCGCATCGTGCGACGCGCGGCAATGTCGAGACCGAGCTCGCGCTCCCCGGCCCGGACGCGGGCTGCGGTTGCGGGTACCCCGCATGGGTCGGCGACGCCGAAGTCGAGCGCTCCAACGGGATCATGGAGCGTCTGCGCGCAAGCGTCGCGGAAGAGTCCGAAACGCTGCGAGCGCTCGCGGCGCTGCCGATGCATCTCGTTGCCAAAGTCGGCGGAGAGCGCGTCGCGGTGGTGCACGGAGATGCCGATTCGCTTGCCGGCTGGAGCTTCTCGCAGGAAAGCCTTGCAACGGGCGCCGGCATCATTGCGGCGCGTGCCGCTCTCGCAGCGGCCGAGGCGCGAATCATCGCATCGAGTCATACGTGCCTGCCGGTGCTGCAATCGATCGGCGAGGGTCGGGCCGTGGTCAACAACGGTGCGGCGGGGATGCCGAATTTCAGCGGCACGCGATTCGGCGTTGCGACGCGCATCTCGGTGCGCCGGCGCGCCGGTGCGCTGTATGGCTTGCGCGTGGGCGATGTCGAGATCGAAGCGCAGCCGATCGCATACGATCATGCAGCGTGGCGCGCGAGGTTCCTTGCCTCCTGGGCGGAAGGCTCCGCTGCGCACGTGTCCTATTTTCCGCGGATCGTGAACGGGCCGAGCTACACCCCGGCTGCGGCGTTACGGGCAGATCTGCCGGCCGCGGCGTGAAAGGCGCGAAGCTTCTCGTGCTCGTCGTGGCCGCGCTGCTGGCCGCGGCGTTCTTCGCGTTGGGCGGTCATCGCTACCTCACGTTCGAGGCCCTCAAGGCACAGCAAGCCGCGATTCAGTCCTACTACGCAGGCCACCCATGGCAGACGGTGGCCGGATTCTTCCTGATCTACGTCGTCGCGACCGCGCTTTCGTTTCCGGGCGCCGCCACTGCCCTGACGCTGGCGGCCGGCGCGATCTTCGGTCTCCTCTGGGGTACCGTGATCGTGTCGTTTGCGTCCTCGAGCGGCGCGACGCTCGCGTACCTGGCCTCGCGCTTCCTGTTCCGCGACTGGGTGCAGCAGAAATTCGGCAAATACCTGCGCACGATCAATGACGGCGTGGAGAAGGAGGGCGGCTTCTACCTGTTCACGCTGCGGCTGATTCCAGCGGTCCCGTTCTTCGTAATCAATCTGGCGATGGGCCTGACGCCGATCCGCGCCTGGACGTTCTACTGGGTGAGCCAGCTCGGCATGCTCGCCGGCACGATCGTCTACGTGAACGCGGGAACGCAGCTGGCGGAGATTTCCTCTCCCGCCGGGATTCTCTCGCCCGGCCTGATCGGCGCATTCGTGCTGCTCGGAATCTTCCCGCTGATTGCAAAGAAGATCGTCGACCTGGTCAAGGCGCGGCGCGTGTATGCGCGCTGGAGTGGGAAAAGGCCGTCGAGCTACGATCGGAACCTGGTGGTGATCGGGGCGGGTTCGGCGGGGCTGGTGTCTTCGTATATCGCCGCGGCGGTCAAGGCCAAGGTCACGCTGATCGAGCGGCACCGGATGGGCGGAGATTGCCTGAACACGGGGTGCGTGCCGTCGAAGGCGCTCATCAAGACCGCGCGTGTGCTCGCCACGATCCGGCGCGCGAAGGAGTACGGCCTCAAGTCGGCCAGCGCAGAGTTCGACTTTGCCGATG
>DASYPC010000411.1:0-4105 GCA_036007105.1 Burkholderiales bacterium
CACGGCCGTGTACATGCACGTCAACGACACGTTCGGCCAGGCGATGACGGGGGGGATCCGCGCGATCCTGCCGAGCCAAACGCAGCTGCCGTTCAAGATCGTCGAGACGATTTCCTATGATCCTGCGGCGAAGGACCTCACCGTCGAGGTCGGCAAGGCGAAGTCGACCAACGCCGACTTCCTGCTGCTCGTCTGCCGGCTGAACGACGCGATCATCCTGCGACGCGAGATGGTCAAGCAGAGATGGAACCCGATGGGTGTCATCAGCCCGGGATCGCCCGGGATGTACGAGGAGCAGTTCTACAAGTCGCTCGGCAAGCTTTCCGAGTACTGCATTTCCAACGTGCCCTGGTACAACCCGAACGCGGAGCTGACCAAGGTCGTCGAGAAAGCGTTCCTCAAGCAGAACCCGAAGGACAAGCTGGTCTATCACGGGCTGAACGCCGGCTTCACGTTCGAGGCGATCCTGATCGCCGCCGATTCGTTCAAGCGTGCGCGCAGCACCGATCCGAAGGTGCTCGCGGACGCGATCCGGCAGACGAACATCACCAGCAAGATGATGCTCGGCGGCCCGATCAAGTTCAACGCCAAGGGCCAGGTGGAGGGAATCGGCTCCGCGTGCCTGCAGAACCTGAACCAGATTCCGACCGTGGTGCTGCCGGCGGGCGCCGCCACCGCGAAGGCGGTCTTCCCGATGCCGGGATACCAGAAGGCCTAGCCCGGCGCAGAAAAGGGGTCAGGACCCTTTTCGCGGATTTGGGACCGCAGGTTTAAAAGGGTCCTGACCCCTTTATGGATCCCGTCAACGTCATCAACCTCGTCCTCGCCGGGGTGCTGACGGGCCTCGTATACGGCCTGATGGCGCTCGGCCTGTCGGTCATTTTCGGCGTGGTGCGGGTCGTCAACTTCGCGCACGGCGAAATGATGACCATCGCGATGTATGCCGCCGTGGTGCTGTTCGCGACGCTCGGGCTCGACCCGTTCCTCGCCGTGCTGCCGGTCGCCGCGGTCTTTTTCGTGCTCGGCTACGCGCTGCAGGCGGGGCTGATCAATCCGTTCATCACGCGTCCCGAGCACTCGCAGTTCATGCTGCTCGTCGCGGTGGCGCTGATCATGGTGAACGCGCTGCTGATCGCGTTCGGGCCGAGCGCGCGCAGCGTACAGCTCGACTACCTGCTCGAATCGATCGAAGTCGGCCCGCTGCTGCTCGACCGCGGCAAGGTGCTCGCCGCGCTCGTCGCTCTGGCGACCTCGGCGCTGCTGTTCGCGTTCTTCAAGCTCACCCGCACCGGCAAGGCGATCCGCGCCTGCGCCGACAATTACCTCGGGGCGAAAGTCGTCGGGCTCGACGTCAAGCACCTGTACGCGCTGACGTTCGGCCTGGGCTCGGCCTGCGTAGCGGTGGCCGGCTGCATGATGGTGCTGCTCGTCGACGTAACGCCGGTGCTCGGCCCCGCCTACACGCTGCTCGCATTCGTGATCGTGATCGTCGGCGGCCTCGGCTCGATGACGGGTGCGCTGCTCGGCGGCGTGCTGATCGGAGTCTCGGAAGCGCTGGCCGGACTCTTCATCACCCCGTCGGCGAAGAGCATGTTCAGCTTCGGCCTGCTGATCCTGGTGCTGCTGCTGCGCCCGCAAGGGCTGCTCGGCAAGAAGACATGAACCGGGCGCACGGGCTGCTCGCGCTGCTCGTCGCGTGCCTCGCGGCGCTGCCGCTGGTGGCCAATTCCTACGTGCTCTCGGTAGCCACGCTGATTCTCTTTTTCGCCTATGCCGGCCAGGCGTGGAACGTGATGATGGGCTTCGCCGGCCAGCTCTCGCTCGGCCACTCGCTCTACGTCGGCGTGGGCGCCTACGCCGCGGCCGGGCTCTACTTCCATTTCGGCCTCGGCGCGTGGGCCGGAATCTGGCTCGCGATCGCGCTCTGCGTGCTGCTTGGCGCGGCGATCGGGTTTCTCGCGTTCCGCTTCGGCATTTCCGGCGTCTATTTCGCGCTGCTGACGATCGCGTTCGCCGAATTCACGCGGATCGGCTTCGACCACATCCAGTGGCTCGGCGGGCCGGGGGGCCTCTTCATCAAGGTGGAGCACCGGGTCGGCTGGGACCTCGTCAACCTGCGCGGCGCGCCGGCCATGTTCTACTACGTCATGCTCGCGCTCAGCGCGGCGGCGTTCGCGCTGTGCGCCGGGCTGCTGCGTTCGCGCGCCGGCTACTACTGGCAGGCGATCCGCGAGGACGAAGAGGCCGCGCAGGCGCTCGGCATCAATACCTTCCGCTGGAAGATGCTCGCCGTCGTGATCAGCGCGGCGATGACTGCGGTCGCGGGCGTGTTCTTCGCGTTCTACTACAACAATCTCTTCCCGGAGCAGATCTTCCACATCAGCCGCTCGATCGAGATCATCCTCGGGCCGATCATCGGCGGCCTCGGCACGCTGTTCGGGCCGATCCTCGGCGCCGCGGTGCTCACCGTGCTCGCCGACGGGATCACCGAGCTGCTCGCCGCGCTCGGCTGGGAGTTTCCCGGCGTAAAGCAGGTCTTCTACGGCATCGTGCTGCTGGCGGTGATCATGTTCCTGCCGCATGGGATCTGGCCGGCGCTCGCGCGCAAGCTCGGAGTCGGAAAGTGAGCGTGCTGCTCGAAGTCCGGGGGATGTCGAAATCGTTCCGTGGACTGCGTGCCGTCACGGACGCGTCGTTCGATGTGCCGCACGGCGCGATCCGCGCGCTGATCGGACCGAACGGCGCCGGCAAGACGACGTGCTTCAACGTGATCGCGGGGGTCTATCGCCCTGACAACGGAATCATCCTATTCGACAACCACCCGATCCAAAACCTCCGACCCGATCAGGTTTGCTCCGCTGGAATCGGCCGGACGTTCCAGCTCGTGAAGCCGTTCGCGGCGTTGAGCGTTGTCGATAACGTGGTCGTCGGCGCATTGCAAAGGGCGTCCAATGTCTCGGCCGCCAAGAAACAGGCGGCCGAGATCGTGGAAAGAATGGGATTGGGACCGAAGAAGGATCAGCTTGCGTCGTCGCTGACGTTACCGGATCGCAAGAAATTGGAAGTTGCGCGCGCGCTCGCTACGCGTCCCAAGTTGCTGCTGCTCGATGAAGTCATGGCGGGCTTGCGTCCTACCGAATGCGATCAGATGGTCGAGTTCTTCCGCGAGATCAACCGCGCCGACGGGCTCGCGATCCTGCTGATCGAGCACGTCATGCGCGCCGTGATGGCGCTCGCGCAGCACGTCATCGTGCTCAATCACGGCGAGGTCATCGCGCGCGGCACTCCCGCCGAGGTGGTCCGCGATGCGGCGGTCCTCCAGTGCTACCTCGGCGAGGAAGCCGAGGTATGAGCGCGATGCTGTCGGTCGAGGCGCTCGATCTCTACTACGGCGACGCGCAGGCGCTCTCCGGCGTGTCGCTGGAAGTGCCGCAGGGCGAGATCGTCGCCATCGTCGGCGCGAACGGCGCGGGGAAATCGTCGCTGATCCGCACGATCGCGGGAATCGAGCGCGCTCGCTCGGGGCGGATCCGCTTCAAGGGCACACCGATCGAAGCGCTCGAATCGCACCGGATCTGCGACCTCGGGATCGGGCAGGTCGCGGAGGGCCGCCAGGTCTTCCCGTCGCTGACGGTCGAAGAGAATCTCGAGACCGGGGCCATGCTGCCGCGCGCGCGCAAGGACGCGAAGCAGAATCTCGCGCGCGTCTATGCGATGTTTCCGCGGCTCGCCGAGCGGCAGCGCCAGCTCGCGGGCACGCTCTCGGGCGGAGAGCAGCAGATGCTCGCGATCGGCCGCTGCCTGATGGGTAGCCCCGAGCTGATCATGTTCGACGAGCCCTCGCTCGGGCTCGCGCCGACCGTCGTTCAGGAAGTGCTGCACACGATTCGAGCGCTTCACGCGAGCGGCATCACCATCCTGCTCGTGGAGCAGAACGTCGCGGTCTCGCTGAGGATCTCGCAGCACGCCTACGTCCTCGAGAACGGCCGCGTCGTCATGAGCGGTCCGGGAACGCAGCTGTTGCACGACGACCTCGTGCGGCAGGCGTATCTCGGGCTGTAGCCGCTGTACCATGCGGCCATGAAATTCGGCGTCTTCTACGAAC
>DASYPC010000412.1:0-1919 GCA_036007105.1 Burkholderiales bacterium
CCGCCCAGTGGGCGATCAACACGGCCGCGCACAGCCAGGCGAGGCGCCTCGGGTCGCGCTTGAAGGAGCGGAACAGCATCGCCAAGACCGGCAGCGCAAACTGGAAGACGAGTACCGCGATGGCCAGCCATCGCCACGCAGCTTGCGAGCGCGCCAGGTACCAGCCGATCTCGGCGGGAAGATCGGCAGCCCAGATGACGAGAAACTGCGTGAAAGCAAGGTACGCCCAGAGCATGACGAAGGTCAGCAATATGTTGCCCAGGTCCTGCGCCGTGCGCGCGCCTTCGGCTGTGCTGCCGCGAAGGCTTCCTCCGAGCACGGAACAAGCCACCGCGAATGCGAACGCCGACAGCGCTTGTCCAATCATGATCAGCAGTCCGAAGGTCGTCGAATACCATTCGGCGCTGAGCGACATGATCCAGTCGACCGCTGCGAGCGTCATCGTCAATGCGTAAACGAGCAGGCCGATAATCGAGAGCGCGCGCAGCGCCGGGTGGGGCGCGGCCGCGGCGTTGGTTTCGCCCCTGCGCCAGAAACGCCGCAGCGCAACGCTCAGCGCGATCCACAGCGCGAAGTAGGCGAGCGCGCGGAGCTCGAATGCGGTCGGGTTGAGATACCAACGCTTGGCGGTGATGACGGCCTCGGCCGGGTCGGGTCGCGCCCATGGGAAAAGCTCGGCGAGACCCAGTGCAAGCGGCAGCCCGAGCGCGGCGACGACGGGCACGGTCCCGATCGCCGCTTCCAGCGGACGGCGGACGGCGAAGCCCCAGGCGCCGCCGGTGAGCTCGTGGATCATCACGTTGACGAGCGCTCCCAGCGCGATGCCGAGAACAAAGAGCCAGGCAAGAAGCCACGACTGGAAAAATCGCGCCGTGTCCAGGCGCCACGCGAGCACCGCTACGAGGGCGGCGACGCCGCCGAGCGCGAGCGCAGCGCGGCGGAGGCGCGGATCGGCAAGATCGGGGCTCATCGAGGACTTCGCTCCAGCGTCACCCTGGCGTCGCCCGGAAGATCGGCGAGGTTCGCATACCGGCTCAATTGCAGCGCGCGAATGTACGCGACGATCGCGCGCCGGTCGTCGGGCGGGACGCTCGCGCCGAAAGAATACATTGCGCCGTAGCCGCGCGCGATGACCGCGTAGAGATGCTCGTCGCTTTCATTGCGAAGCCGGTCGATGTGGAAAGACGCGGGATGCGGGAAGCCGCGTCGCGCGATCATGCCGTCGCCGTCGCCTGCGTCGCCGTGGCAAGGCGCGCAGAAAATCCCGAAGCGCTGCTGCCCGCGTTCGAGCAGGGACAGGGTCCATGTCCTGCGCTGCGCCTTGTTTCCCGACGGCTCGTCGGGATCGATCGCGGCCTGCCCGAGGCGGCCGCTGGAGCTGTCCGCCAGGGTGCCTTCGCTGCGCGCGACGGTTCCGCCGACCGGCGCCCGCGACGAGCGGCCGTCGGCCCATAGCGGACTCGGCGCGAGTGGTTTGTACCTCGGTTGGTCGTACATGTTCTCGAAGGTTTTCTCGCAACCACCGAGAAGCAACGCCAGCGTCAGCAGGCACGCGGTTCGCAGCCATTTCGTAGCGCCGAATTCATTCGGCCGCGGCGGTTGCGTCAGGCACAAGCCGGCGCCTGCGGACCGTGCCTGGCGTGGAGAATGCGCAGTGGACGCCGGCATCGTGATCACCGTTCGACGCGCATCACGCGCACGGGTTGCGACTCGCGCAGCAGGCGCTCGGTCGCCTCCGCATCGAAGCTGGGGTCGGACGAGCGGATGCACAAAAAGAAACGGCTCTTCGACGCGAGATCGAAGTCCGGCGCGTTGAACACCGGGTGGCGCAGGCGGGGCAGGCCGTTCAACAGGAGGAAGCCGAAGAATGCCGCGAGCGCCGCGCCGAGAATGGCGAGCTCGAAGGTCGGCGCGATGAA
>DASYPC010000413.1:0-5392 GCA_036007105.1 Burkholderiales bacterium
CTGCACGCAGATGATCCTGCGCTGACGCGCAAAGGAGCGGGCCCGCCATGCTGCGCGAGGTCAACACCTACCAGGCGCCGGAGGAACCCCCGCGCCGCTTCTTCTTTTCCCACGAGCAGGATTTGTGGGTCTGGTTCGGCAATAATGGGGAGCCGGTGGCGTTCCAGCTCGCCTACGGGAAACATCGCAACGAGCACGCGATCCGCTGGAAAGCCGGCCGCGGCTTCAGTCACGAGCAGGTGGACGACGGCGAGAACGCCGGCCTGGTCAAGCAGTCGCCGATCCTGATCGCCGACGGCGCATTCGATGCCGCCGGCGTGCTCGAGCGCTTTCTGCAGCTATCGGTCGAGATCACGCAAGAGATCGCCGATTTCGTCGCAGCGCGGCTGCGCGAGCACCCCGAATTCCGTGTCCCTACTTCGCCGCCGCCACCACCATGATCTCGACCAGCGCGCGCGGATCGGCGAGCTTCGCCTCGACGCAGGCGCGTGCCGGCAGGTTCTTGGGGTCGGTCCACGCGCTCCACACCTCGTTCATCGGCGCGCGGTTGCGGATGTCGGTGACCCAGATCGTCGCGGTGAGGACCTTCGATTTGTTCGTTCCGGACTTCGCCAGCAACCGGTCGATCTCGTCGAGGATTTCCTTGGTCTGACCCTTGACGTCCGCCTCGAGCTTTTTGGCGACGACACCGGCCAGGTAGACGGTGTTTTCATGCTCTACCGCGAGCGAAAGAATACCTGAAGAATCATGGCGTTGAACGGTCATTCTTTTGATCTCCTTGAAGTTCTATTTGTGGTCCATTATGTACACGCCGCCCCAATCTTCGGGCGGCGGGTCTTTGCTTAACCGGTCGCAGCGCTCGACGTAGAGCTGCGCGGCCTTGTCGTCGGGGTTGATCGCCAGCACCTTGCCGAACAGCGCCTGCGCACCGCCGAAATCGCGGCGGCGATATTTGGCGAGGGCATCGCGAAAGTGTCCGGTCGCATCGCTCATCGCCGGGTAGCTCTTCTCGGTGTGGTAGTCGAGGATCTCGTAGATCGCAACCGGCTGGGTCTTTCCCTTGACGACGATCCGGTCCAGCTCCCGTCCGCGATAGGTCCCGCGCAGCTTCTTCCAGGTGAACTCGCTCACCAGAATATGCGCGCCGTACTGCTTGCACGCAGACTCCAGGCGCGAGGCCAGGTTCACGCCGTCGCCGATCATCGTGTAGTCCATGCGCTTGCGCGAACCAATGTTCCCCGAGACGATCGTGTCGGTATTGAGGCCGATGCCGATATCGACCGCCGGGCGGCCTTCGGCGAGGCGCTGCTCGTTCCAGGTCCCGAGCTCGCGCATCATCGCGATCGCCGCGCGTACCGCGCGATCGACGTCGTCCTCGTGCGCCACTGGCACTCCGAAGCCGGCCATGATCGCGTCGCCGATGAACTTGTCGAGCATCCCGCCTTCGCGCGAGATGCAGTCGACCATCAGCGTGAAATAGTCGTTCAGCAATCCGACGGTGCCCTGCGGCCCGAGCTGCTCGCTGATCGTCGTGAAGCTGCGGATGTCGGAGAAGAGCACCGTCGCCTCGGTGCTCTGGCCGCCGAGCGCTTCCGCTCCGCTCGCGAGCAGCTGGTCGGCAACGCCCGGGTCCATGTAGCGGACCATCGTCGACTTGAGCCGTTTCTCCTGGCTGATGTCTTCGATGATCACCATCGAGCCGATGCGCTTCTTCTCGGCGTTCACGAGCGGCAGCGCTGTCAGGTTCGTCGAGATGTGCTCGCCGCCGTAGATCATCATCTCGCCGTCCATCGTCAGCTCCGGCCTGCCGGTCTCCTCGACGCGCTTCAGCTTCTCCAGGACCCACCCGTTGTCGCCGGTGAAGAAATCTGCCGCCATCTGGTTGACGATCCGCTCGACGCGCATCTTCAGGATTCGCAGCCCCGGAATGTTGCAGGTGACGATGCGGCCGGATTCGTCCAGCGTAAGCACGCCGTTCGACATCGATTCGAGCATCGCGTCGCTGTAGTTCTTCATGTTCTGCACGTCGGCGAAGAGCTTCGCGTTCTCGAGCGCGATCGAGATCTGCGCCGTGAACGCGCGCAGGCGCGACTCGTCCTCGGCGGTGAACGGCCCGCCGTGCTTGTTCAGCACTTGAGTGACGCCGATCGTCTTGCCGTTCTTGTGGATGATCGGCACGCACAGGATCGAGCGGGTGAAAAAGCCGGTGCGCGTGTCGAACTTCGGGTTGAACCGGAGGTCGGCGTAGGCGTGCGGGATGTTGATCGACTTTCCGGTGGTGTAGACCGCGCCTGCGATGCCGAGGTGGTTCGGCAGGCGGATCTGGTTCAATTCGAGCCCCTCCCCGACCTCGGACCACAGCTCGTTGGTCTTGTCATCGTGAAGAAACAACGTCGAGCGCTCGGCGTTCAGCATGCGCGTCGCCTCGCCCATCACGCGCTTGAGCAGCAGGCCGAGCTTGATTTCCGCGCTCACCTCCGACACCACGCGCACGAACTCGCGCTCCTGCTCGCGGATCTCCTTCATGCGCTCGATCAGCTGGGCGCTGCCGAGCGCGAGCGAGCCCTGCGCCACCATCGCGTCCAGCACCTCGAGATCGTGCGGCGAGAATTTCCCCTTGCGCTTGTTGAGGGCTTGCAGCACCCCGATCAAGTCGCCATTTGCGGCCCGGATCGGCACGCAGGCGACGTTCCTCGTGACGTACCCGGTCTGCTCGTCGATCGCCCGGTTGAAGCGCGAATCGGCAGGCGCATCGTGGACGATCAGCGGCTCGCCGGTCGTGAACACGTGGCCTGCGATCCCGGTGGTGTTCACCAGGCGGATCTCGCGCTTGATGCGGCCCTGCGCCACGCGCGCGTACAGCTCGCCGCTCGCCGGGTCGTTCAGGAACAGCGACCCGCGCTCCGCGCCGAGCTCGGCGGCCGTCAGCTCGACGATCGCGTGCAGCACGTCGTCCAGCGATTCGCATTTCGCCACCCGGCGCGTGACTTCCAGCAGCAGCTCGGCAAGGCGCAGCCTGCGGGCGTCGTCATTGCTTCGCCTGGGTTCGCGGCGGCGCCGGGTTCGCGCCGTCGCGGTCTGCGCTTCAGTCTCCGCCTGCTCGGCAGACTTGCGAGGTCCATCGCTCATTGGAGGCCTCGCGTTTCGGCGCCGCTCGACTCGAGCCGCGCGCGCAACTCACGCACGGTGGCCTGCAGCTGGATCGCCTCGGCCCGGTATCGCGTGTGCAGATCCTCGAGCGCCTGGGAATGCACGATTCGCTCGCGCTCCAGGGCGGTCCTGAGAGCGGCGCTCGTCGCGCGCAGCTCGGCGATTTCTTCCTTCGAGTCCGCGACCGCTTCCTGCACTTTCGGCTCGGCCTCGTAGCGCGCCTGCTCGAGCGCGTCGTGCAACGCGCCGACCGTGGTCTTGAGCTGCCGGATCTCCTGCTGAGCGGTCGACGCCGCGCGATGCACCGCTTCTTCGCGCAGCGCTCGCTCCTGCTCGAGCTCCGCGCGCAGCGTGGCGACCGCGCTCCGCAACTGCGTCAGCTCCGCGTGCGCCGCCGTGCCGGCCTGGACGTCGGCGAGGTCGGCGCGCCGGTGCGCTTCGTCGAGCTCGACGCGCAACGCCGCAATCGTGCTCCGCAATTCGCGATTTTCGGCAACGGCGGCAAGCCCGGCGTCCGCGTCGGCCGCCAAGCTAGCACCCGGCGACCAAGGCGCTGGCAAAGCCGCTGCGGTCGCCGCTCGCCAGCTTCGTGACGACGATGTTCACGCTCGAGAACGTGCCGTCGCGCTGGATCTTCGCCACGGCGAGGGTTGCGCCCGAGCCGCGCACGATGACCTCCATCCCCGACTCTCCCAGGGTGCGCTCTTCTGCGGCGGCACCGGGACGCGCTTTCGCGTTGCGGCCGATGCAGATCGCAGCGGCATACGGTGTCCGCGCCACGCGGAAGGCGAACTGCTCGCCCGGATCGACAGGCCGTTCCGGCTGCTCGACGCAGCCCGCCAGCGCGAGCGCAACGAGCAAGGCAATGCTGCATAGCACATGGGCACGCATTTTGCTCATTCCCAATTCAAGTATAGGGTAAGGCGGGGTCTGACCCGCGGACAACCACAATTTACAACGCTATGACCAACCGCGCTGCGTTCTCCGTCCGTCTCGTGACCGCCCTGGGTCTCGCCGGCATGCTGACCGGCTGCGACCCCATTTCTCTGACCGCACTCGGAGTAGGCGCCGCGGCCGGAGTGCAGCATACGCTCACGGGGATCGCCTACAAGACGTTCTCGGCCCCCTTGCCCCAGGTGCGTACCGCGGTCAAGTCCGCGCTCGCGCACATGGACATCCGGGTGGGCGCGACCGAGAAGATCGAGAACGGCGAGCGGATCAAGGCGCGCGCGGCGGACCGCGATATCGAGATCGACCTGGAGGCGCTGAGTGGCAGGACGACGCGGGTGCGATCGTCCGCTCGCAACGGCATCTTCATGGACTCGGCCACGGCCACGGAAATCGTTCTGCAAACGGAGAAAGCGTTGGGGGCAAGCTGAAGGAGAACCATCATGAACCGTGACGCCGTGAGATCGGCATCGACTCTTTTGCTCGCAGCTACGCTCGGCTGCGGCGCCGCAGCGGTATCGGCAGCGGAAAAAGGCGAAACCAAAACGCTCGCGACCCAGACCTCGCAAATGGATTCGCTCGCGACCACAAAGGGCGCGGCGACGGTATCCGGCAGGATCAGCTCGGACTTCGGCGGGTTTGCGGGCTCGACGTCCAACGCCGATGCGCTCGTCGGCGGCCTCAGGAACGGTACTGCCATCACGCTGTCGTCGACGGACGCCAAGGGGGTGACGACCTCGACGACGTTCACGCCGCCGACCGGGAAGATGGGGCACGGCAATGTCTACATTTCGCTTGCCCTCGCGAAACAGCAGCTCGCGGGGCTGGGCATCACCGATCCGACCGCGCAGCAGATCCAGGCCGCGCTCGTCGGCGGCACGGTGATCGGCCCGACCGGCCAGGCCACCGCGCTGACCGGTGTCCTTACGCTTCGCGCCCAGGGGATGGGGTGGGGGCAGATCGCCCACAACCTGGGCTACAAGCTCGGCCCGGTGATCAGCGGGATGAAATCCGCCAATGCTCACGTCTCGACGCAGTCGGCGGCAAGTGCAAGTTCTACACACCCGGGCGGTGTCACCACCGCGGCGGGGTCGAACCCGGGTCAGGGGAACGCGTTCGGACGCGGAATCACGACCGGGGCCGGCGGTGCCGCGGGACAAGGCCAGGGGAACGCGTTTGGCCGCGGGATCACGAGCGGAGCAGGCGGCGCACCGGGACAATCTGGCAGCGCGGGTCAGGGAAAAGGCGCGGGTAAAGGAGGCTGATCCGGCGCGGGGCGCGCAAGCGTCAGCCG
>DASYPC010000414.1:0-1800 GCA_036007105.1 Burkholderiales bacterium
ATCGGATTTTATCGGCAGGCGATCGATATCGATCCCGGGTTTGCGCTGGCGTGGGCCGGCCTTTCGCGCTCCTATGGCCATCAGGCCGGGTACTCGTGGGCTTTGGATGTCGCGGAAGATTTCGACAGGGCGCGCGAGGCGGCAGAGCGAGCTTTGCAACTGGAGCCGGATCTCGCCGAGGGACATGCGTCTCTGGCGTTCATCCGCATGTTGCACGACTGGGACTGGAAGGGAGCGGATGAGGCACTGCGCCGGGCGCTGGAGCTTGCACCGGGCGATGCGCATGTCATGCGCTCCAGAGCGATGCTGTTGGCAAGCCTCTGTCGGCTGGACGAAGCGCTCGCGCTCCTTCGACGCGCCGCCGCGCTGGACCCGTTGAGCGTGCATGTTTATCGAACGCTGACCGCGACGTGCGTCCGCGCCGACCTTCTGGACGAAGCGGAGACGGCTGGGGAAAAGGCCCTCGAGCTCGATCCGCGCGGCGGGCTCATACATGCCTGGTTGGGGGCGGTCCGCCTGCTTCAGGGTCGCCTAGACGAAGCGGAAGAGCTGTTCCGCAAGGAGGGTCACGACACCTTCCGCCTGCAGGGGCTCACGTTCGTATTCCACGCGCGGGGAAACCGCACGAAGTCCGATGCCGCACTCTCCGAGTTGATCGAGAAAAACGCGGCAGACGGGGCTTTTCAGATCGCGGAAGCCTACGCCTACCGCGACGAGGCGGACCTTGCGTTCGCGTGGCTGGAGCGTGCATACGCGCAGCATGATCCCGGTATCGGCATGACCAAAGTAGCACGACCACTGCGCAGCCTCCACGGCGATCCGCGCTGGGAGCCGTTCCTCGAGAAGATGGGGCTCGCGGCCTGAGCCTCGTTGCACGACGTCCATGGATCCCACAGTCGCTGTTTCCGAACTTGCCCCGACGGGCAAGCTTCGCGCCGCGATCAACTTCGGCAACCCGGTGCTCGCGGGCAAGGAGGCAGCGACCGGCGAGCCTTGCGGCATCTCGGTCGACCTCGCGCGCGAGCTTGCGCTGCGCCTGGGTGTGGCGATCGAGCTCGTGCCCTACGATGCGGCGGGCAAGGTCGTCGAAGGGCTCAAGTCGCAGGCGTGGGACGTGTGCTTTCTCGCCATCGACCCGCTGCGCGCGGCCGACATCAGTTTCACTGCGCCCTATGCCGTGATCGAAGGCGTCTACCTCGTGGCAGAGGCATCGCCGATTGAGAGCAACGCCGAGGTCGATCGTCCGGGCGCGCGCGTCGGCGTCATCGTAGGCAGCGCGTACGACCTCTTTCTTTCGCGCGAGCTGAAGCAGGCGACGATCGTTCGCGCCGCATCGTCAGACGCGGTCATGGAGCTGTGGGTCGCGGGCAAGCTCGACAGCGTCGCCGGCGTGAAGCCGCAGCTCGAGGCCGACGCGCGGCGCATTCCCGGGTTGCGCATGCTCCCGGGACGGTTCATGGCGATCAATCAGGCGATGGGAACGCCGCGCGGCCGCGAAGCCGGCGCGAAGTACCTGCACGAGTTCATGGAAGAGATGAAAGCGTCCGGTTTCATCGCCGAGGCATTCGCGCGCAATCGCATCACGGGCGCCTCGATCGCGCCGTAGGGCCGAATTCATTCGGCCGCACCGGATCGTGGCGCGCAGCGTGCGAATAAATTCGCACCTACGTGCGTTGGTGCAGGCGGTGGTCGATGTACAGCAGCAGCGCGCTGACGGCGCCGGCGAAGACGATGATGATGAGCGTCACCGACATGATCAGCTCGACGTTGTGCAGGCCGATGCCGTTCATCAGCAGATAG
>DASYPC010000415.1:0-8199 GCA_036007105.1 Burkholderiales bacterium
AAGCCGAGCGCGAAGCGCAGCGGGTGGCTCCGGCGGCAGGCGCCGGTGCGCTGGCCCAGGCCGCCGCGACGGAAGGCACGCTGCATGCGCCCAAGCCCAAGGAAGGCGAAGGAAAGGGCGAGAAGAAGGCCAAGAAGGCCAAGACCACTACGATCCTCAAGGGCGATACCGTCCGTCGCCGGACGATGAAGACGCGCGGGGATGTTGGCGGCGGTGTGGCCGGGTGGCACGGACCCAAGGGAGGGGGCCACCGGAAAGTCGTGAGCGCGGATCAACCTGTGTTCACGCCGCCGAATGAGCCGCTGGTGCGGGAGATCGCGGTTCCCGAGACGATCACCGTCGGCGAAGTCGCGCACCGGATGTCGGTAAAGGCGGCCGAAGTGATCAAGGCCCTGATGAAGCTCGGCTCGATGGCGACGATCAACCAGGTGCTCGACCAGGAAACCGCGATGATCGTGATCGAGGAGATGGGGCACAAGGCGAAGCCCGCCAAGCTCGACGATCCCGAAGCGTACCTGGTCGAAGCGCAGGAATCGGGCGCGAGCGAGCTGATGCCACGGCCGCCCGTCGTGACCGTGATGGGCCACGTCGATCACGGCAAGACGTCGCTCCTCGACTTTATCCGGCGCACGAAAGTCGCGGCCGGAGAGGCCGGAGGCATCACTCAGCATATCGGCGCCTATCATGTGGAAACCCCGCGCGGCGTTGTCACGTTCCTCGATACGCCGGGCCACGAAGCATTCACTGCGATGCGCGCGCGCGGCGCCAAGGTCACCGACATCGTGATCCTGGTCGTCGCGGCCGATGACGGCGTCATGCCGCAGACGATCGAGGCGATCAACCACGCCAAGGCGGGCGACGTGGCGCTCGTCGTGGCGATCAACAAGATCGACAAGCACGAGGCGAATCCGGAGAAGGTCAAGCAGGAGCTGCTCAGCCACGGCGTCGTGCCCGAGGAGTTCGGCGGCGAGACGCCGTTCGTGCCGGTCTCGGCGAAGACCGGACAGGGCGTCGACGCGCTGCTCGAGAGGGTGCTGCTGCAGGCAGAAGTCCAGGAGTTGAAAGCGGCGATTCACGTGCCCGCGAAAGGAGTCGTCATCGAGGCCCGCCTCGACAAGGGGAAGGGCCCGGTCGCGACCGTGCTGGTGCAGTCCGGCACGCTGCAGCGCGGCGACGTCGTGCTCGCCGGAGCGGTGCACGGGCGGGTGCGCGCGATGCTCGACGAGAACGGCAAGCCGATCCAGTCGGCGGGCCCGTCGATTCCGGTCGAGATCCAGGGCCTGTCGGATGTCCCGCTTGCGGGCGAGGAAATGGTTGCGCTCGCCGACGAGCGCAAGGCGCGCGAGATCGCGCTGTTCCGGCAAGGCAAGTTCCGCGACGTCAAGCTCGCGAAGCTGCATTCGGCGAAGCTCGAGAACATTTTCGAGACGATGGGCGAAGGCGAGAAGAAGACGCTCGCGCTGGTGATCAAGTCGGACGTGCAGGGCTCGCAGGAAGCGCTGGTGCACGCGCTGACGCGCCTGTCGACCGAAGAAGTGAAGGTCGTGGTGGTTCACGCAGGCGTCGGCGGCATCACGGAGTCGGACGTCAATCTTGCGATGGCTTCCCGCGCCGTGATCATCGGTTTCAACGTGCGGGTCGATGCGACGGCGCGCAAGCTGGTCGAGTCCGCCGGAGTCGACGTGCGCTATTACAACGTCATCTACGAAGCGGTGGATGAAATCAAGGCCGCGCTCTCGGGAATGCTCGCGCCCGAGCGCAAGGAGAGCATTCTCGGCCTCGTCGAGGTGCGCCAGGTGTTCCGCATCTCCAAGGTCGGCACGGTCGCGGGGTGCTACGTGCAGGAAGGTCTCGTGCGCCGCAGCGCGCAGGTTCGGGTGCTGCGCGACAACGTGGTGATCCATACCGGCGAGATCGATGCGCTCAAGCGTTTCAAGGACGACGTGCGCGAGGTCAAGTCCGGCTTCGAGTGCGGCATGTCGCTGAAGAACTTCCAGGACCTCAAGATCGGCGACCAGTTCGAGGCATTCGAGGTGCTGGAGGTCGCGCGCACGCTGTGATGCGGCTCCGCCCGCAAAAGGTGGCGGACATGATTCAGCGCGAGCTGTCGGAGCTGCTGCGTCGCGAGGTGCGCGATCCGCGCGTCGGCATGGTGACGCTCACTTCCGTCGATGTTTCCCCCGATTTTTCGCACGCCAAGGTGCTGTTCACGTGCCTCGATCCGGCGCACGTCGAGGAAGCCGGGCGCGGCTTGCAGCGCGCCGCAGGATTTCTGCGCTCGCAGCTTGCCCGCCGGCTCAAGCTCTACGCGACCCCGGAATTGCGCTTCGAGTACGACGAGTCGATCGAGCGGGGCGATCGCCTGCACCGGCTCATCGACAGCGTGCGCGCGAAATCCTGATGCGTCGCAGCCTGGACGGCATCCTCGTCCTCGACAAGCCGGCCGGGATCACCTCGAACGGCGCCCTGCAGCAGGTCAAGCGCCTGTTCGGCGCAGCGAAGGCCGGTCATGCGGGAACGCTCGATCCGCTTGCCTGCGGCGTGCTGCCGGTCCTTTTCGGCGAGGCGACCAAGTTCTCCAGCTTTCTGCTCGATGCCGACAAGGAATATCTCGCCGATGTGCGGCTCGGGTCGAGCACGTCGACGGGCGATGCCGACGGAGAAGTGCTCTCGACGAGCGCGATCGAGGTCGACGACGCAACGATCGAAGCAGCTCTGGCGCGCTTTCGCGGCGAGCTCGAGCAGATCCCTCCGATGCATTCCGCGCTCAAGTACGGCGGGAGGCCGCTATACGAGATGGCGCGGCGGGGAATCACCGTCGAGCGTGCGCCGCGGCCCATCGCGATCCGGGAACTGGAAGTGCTCGGGCGTTCCGGTGGGCTGCTTCGGCTGCGCATTGCTTGCAGCAAGGGGACCTATGTGCGCGTGTTCGCCGAGGATCTCGGACGGGCGCTCGGAACCGGCGCACACCTTGCGGGGCTGAGGCGCACGGTTGCGGGCTGCTTCCGCCTCGAGCAGGCGGTGTCGCTCTCCGCCCTCGGCGAGATGGACAGTCCGGCCCGCGATCGACTGCTGCTGCCTGTGGAGACGCTCCTCCAGGCACTGCCACCGGTGGAGCTCGACCCTGGGCGGGCCGGCGCGTTCCTCAACGGCAGGACCGTGGCTCAGGATCATGGGCCGCGCGGCAGGTGCCGTGTGTACGGCCACGGAGCCGAATTGCTCGGCGTGGGCGAAGTCGGCCCGCACGGCGACCTGCGGCCGCTGCGGCTCCTCGCACGTCCCCCGAGTGCTGCGCAAGCGGCTGAAATACCGACAAAAACCTTGTGATGCAAAGCCCTTGTCGGTAGAATCCGCGCTTCTCAGCGGAGACCGAAAAAGTATGATCATGCAGGTGATGCAGAAAGCGCAAGTCGTGAAGCAGTATCAACGAGCGCCCAACGACACCGGCTCGTCCGAAGTGCAGATCGCGCTCATGACCGAGCGCATCAACGGCCTGACCGAGCACTTCAAGACGCACGTCAAGGATTTCCATTCGCGGCGCGGCCTGTTGAGGCTCGTCAGCCAGCGCCGCAAGCTGCTCGACTATCTCAAGCGCACGGATGCCGACAAATACCGCTCGGTCATCGAGCGGCTCGGCCTGCGCAAGTAAGGCCCCCCGGGATGCCCTAGCAGGAGACGCCCATCGGAACGGTGGGCGTTTCTCCTTTCGTGTGAACCTAAAGGATTACCCTTGAACCCGATCCAGAAGACATTTGCCTACGGCGCGCACCAGGTCACTCTTTCCACCGGCGAAATCGCGCGCCAGGCGCATGGTGCAGTGGTCTGCACCATGGACGACACGGTCGTCCTGGCGACCGTCGTCGCCAGGAAGGACGCCAAGCCCGGCCAGGATTTTCTTCCTCTCACGGTCGACTATGTGGAGAAGACCTACGCTGCGGGAAAGATCCCGGGCGGGTTCTTCAAGCGCGAAGGGCGGCCGACCGAGAAGGAGACGCTGACGTGCCGGCTGATCGACCGGCCGATCCGACCGCTGTTTCCGGAAGGCTTCTACAACGAAGTGCAGGTCGTTGCGACGGTGCTGTCGCTGAACCCGGAGGTCGACTCGGACATTCCCGCGATGATCGCGGTGTCCGCGGCGCTCACGCTTTCCGGGGTTCCGTTCAACGGGCCGATCGGCGGCTGCCGCGTGGGGTACCTGAACGGCGAGTACGTGCTCAATCCCACGATGACCCAGCTCAAGGATTCGCAGCTCAATCTGGTCGTCGCAGGGACGGAGCAAGGCGTGCTGATGGTCGAGTCGGAAGCGCTCGAGCTTTCCGAGGAGACGATGCTCGGTGCGGTCGTCTACGGCCACCAGCAGATGCAGGCGGCGATCCAGGCGATCCACGAGCTCGCCGAGGTCGCGGGCCGTCCCGCCTGGGACTGGAAGGCGCCGCCGACGAACGCGGAGCTGGTGACGCGCATCGCGCAGCTGTCGGAGCAGGATCTGCGTGCGGCATTCAAGCTCACGCAGAAGCAGAAGCGCTCCGAGGCGATCGACGCCATCTGGACGCGCGTGTTCGACGAAGTCGGAGTGGGCAAGGAAGGCGGGCCGAGCAGCCAGGAAGTGAAAGACCACTGCTTCGCGCTCGAATCGCGCATCGTGCGCGGCCAGATCCTCGACGGCGAGCCGCGCATCGACGGGCGCGACACGCGCACCGTGCGGCCGATCCAGATCCGGGTCGGCGTGCTGCCGCGCACGCATGGCTCGGCGCTGTTTACGCGCGGCGAGACGCAGGCGCTGGTGACGGTGACGCTCGGCACCGGGCGCGACGAGCAGATCATCGACGCGCTGGCGGGCGAGTACCGCGAGCGCTTCATGCTCCACTACAACATGCCCCCGTACGCCACCGGCGAGACCGGCCGCATGGGGCCGTCGAAGCGCCGCGAGATCGGCCACGGCCGGCTCGCCAAGCGCGCGCTGGTCGGCCTGCTTCCTGCACAGACGGACTTCGGCTATTCGATCCGGGTGGTTTCCGAGATCACCGAGTCGAACGGCTCGTCCTCGATGGCGTCCGTCTGCGGGGGCAGCCTCGCGCTGATGGATGCGGGAGTTCCGCTCAAGGCGCACGTCGCCGGCGTTGCGATGGGCCTCATCAAGGAAGGCGGCCGCTTCGCCGTGCTGAGCGACATCCTGGGCGACGAAGATCATCTCGGCGACATGGACTTCAAGGTCGCGGGCACCGACAAGGGCATCACCGCGCTGCAGATGGACCTGAAGATCGAGTCGATCACGAAGGAGATCATGCTGGTGGCGCTCGACCAGGCGCGCGAAGCGCGGCTGCACATCCTCGGCCTGATGCGCGGCGAGATCCAGGGCTCGCGCAACGAGCTCTCGACGTTCGCGCCGCGCATCATCAAGATCAAGATCAACCCGGACAAGATCCGCGACGTCATCGGCAAGGGCGGCGTGGTGATCCGCGGCATCCAGGAGGAGACCGGCACCACGATCGAGATCGAGGACGACGGCACCATCTCCATCGCCTGCGTCTCGGCGGAAGGCGGCGAGGCGGCGAAGAAGCGCATCCAGGAACTGACCGCCGACGTCGAGGTCGGCAAGGTGTACGAAGGGACCGTGCTGCGCCTGCTCGATTTCGGCGCCATCGTCCAGCTGCTGCCGGGCCGCGACGGGCTGCTGCACATTTCGCAGATCAGCAACGAGCGCGTCAACGCGGTGTCGGACCACCTCAAGGAAGGACAGACCGTCAAGGTCAAGGTGCTGGAAGCCGACGACAAGGGCCGCGTGCGGCTGTCGATGAAAGCCGTCGGGCGGCCCGAGGCCGCGAAACAGCAGGGATAGGAAATACCACGATGTGCTGCATAGCGGCGTCCCGCCGCAAAGCAGCACGAACGTTGGGAAAACCTACTACTTAGCGACCTGGCGCTCGCGCATTTCGTCGAGCGTCTTGCAGTCGATGCACAGCGTCGCGGTCGGGCGCGCTTCCAGCCGCTTGAGCCCGATCTCGACGCCGCAGCTGTCGCAGTACCCGTATTCGTTCGCGTCGATGCGGGCGATCGTCTCGTCGATCTTCTTGATGAGCTTGCGCTCGCGATCGCGGTTGCGCAGCTCGAGCGCCATGTCCGATTCCTGGCTCGCGCGGTCGTTGGGGTCTGCGAACACCGTTGCCTCGTCCTGCATCGTGTGGACCGTGCGATCGATCTCCTGCGAGAGCTCGGCCTTGACGTTCTCCAGGATCTTGCGGAAATGAGTCCGCTGCCTCGCGTTCATGTATTCCTCGCCCTTCTTCGGGGCGTAGGGAGCAAGGCTTTTGCGCGTCAATTCCACTCGATTTCCTCTGTGCCGGAAAAATGGAGGACGCTTTGTAGCAGAAAAGCCCAGCCACCGCAAGCAAACGCCCGGCAGGCGCGAACCTGTAGAAAATCCACGACTTGCGTTTGCTGCACCATTGTGGGGGGCGTATCATTGCTCCCCTTTTTCGGGGTGTAGCGCAGCCTGGTAGCGCGCTTGCTTTGGGAGCAAGATGTCGGGAGTTCAAATCTCTCCACCCCGACCAGGTTTCGCCCGGCGGCTGCCCGTAGCTCAACCGGATAGAGCACCAGCCTTCTAAGCTGGGGGTTGTGGGTTCGAGTCCCGCCGGGCAGGCCAGAGTATCTGCTTCAATGGTGACCGTAGCTCAACGGTAGAGTCCCGGATTGTGATTCCGGTTGTTGCGGGTTCGAATCCCGTCGGTCACCCCACCACTTTCTGCTCGCTACTTCCGCCGGCCTCTTTTCTTTGTCGGTTTCGCTTTTGCGCGCTTCACGGTCTTCGCAGCCTTCGTCGTTTTGGCGCGCTTTGCCGGCTGCGCTGCGGACGGGGCGGGCTTGAACACGGCGAGCGTTGCGCCGGTCGGATCCTCGATGATGCCGAAGCGACCGATGCCCGGAATGTCCATGCCGGCCACGTGCACGCGTGCGCCCAGCGCCTCGGCTTTCTTCGTCGACGCGTCGACGTCCGCGACCTGGACGTACGCCAGCCAATGCGAAGGCACGGGTCCCATGTCGGGACGAATCTGCATCAGGCCGCCGACGTCGTTGGTGCCCCGCTTGAGGATGGTGTACGCACCGCCGCCGCCCATGTCCATGTCGCTCATCTTCCAGCCGAACAGCGCGGCATAGAAGGTCTTCGCGGCCGCTGCGTCTTTCGTCATCAGCTCGTTCCAGCAGAACGTGCCGGGTCCGGTCTTGTCCTCGGTCATGTGCGCCTCCTCGAAAAGTGCGGATTGTACGCGGCCACTCCTCCGCCGGATTACCCCGTTCTGGCACCCTTCACCATCTCGGTGATCCAGTTCGTCAGCAGCGCCGAATAAGCCTGGAGGGATTCCGCGCCGGACAGGCCGTGGTCGGCGCCCTTGATCACGCGCGAGGTGAGCGAATGCGCTTGGGCGAACGCGCTGACGTAGTTCGCGATCACCGGATGGGGCACGATCACGTCGTGCTCGGACTCGACGATCAGCACGTCGCCGCGGAACTCCGCGCAGGCCCTCAGCGCGCGGTTTTCCTCCGCGCGCAGCTCGCGCCTGCGGAATGCCGCGAGGTCGGCGTCCGCATGCAGCGCCTGCTTGGGCTTGCCCCATTCCGCGTCCTTGTACAGCGCCGGCGCACGCAACGCGAGCCAGCGCACCTTGCGCATTGACGTCACGATCGCTGCCAGATATCCGCCGTAGCTGCTGCCGACGATGCCGATCGACGAGCGGTCGACGCCGCGCATGCCCGCGAGCAGGTCGTACGCCGCAAGCAGGTCGCGCAGGTTGTCTTCGCGCGTCACGATCTCGCAATGCTGCCGGTGCGCTGCGTGCCCGCGCAGGTCGAACGTCATGCAGATGCAGCCCAGGGCGGCTGCCGCGCGCGCGCGCTCGAGATCCTGCTCCTGGCTGCCGCCCCAGCCGTGCACGAACAGCACGCCAGGCACGGTCGTCGCGGGCGCCAGCAGCGTTCCCGCCAGGCGCGCGTCATCGACCGTTATCTGCAATTGCTCCAGTAGCGCTTCCATTGCGTTCGACGATGCAGTATTTGGTGAGCGCTCCGACGCGCTCGTCGTTTCCCTGGAACTGGATCTGAGCATCTTCAGGTACCTCGCACTCGCCGTAGACCTCGAATGTCGAGGCGCGCACGACCTCCAGCGCCGAGTCGGCGCCAAACTGCTCCAGCGCGGCGACC
>DASYPC010000416.1:0-5082 GCA_036007105.1 Burkholderiales bacterium
GATCAAGGGACGGTTCGGGATCGCCTACGACGCGCTCACCTCCGAGCTGAACACGGCGTTTCTCGCGCCGGCGAAGGCCGAGCACGTGTATTGCACCGCGCGCATCCTGAAAGCCGGGCGGCGCCGCATCTACGGCACCGCGCAATCCCATAACCGCGCTGGACGGCTGTTTACGCACCACACCGTGACCTACATGAAGCCGGACTGAAGATGGCGATGGGCGAACAACACGGGTTGCTGCGCGAGAGCGTGCGCAAGTTCGCGCGTGCGCGGCTCGCGCCGAACGCCGCGCAGTGGGACCGCGAGAAGCACTTTCCCCGGGCAGAGCTCGATGCGATCGCGGCGATGGGTCTGTGCGGGGTCGCCATTCCGGAGGAGTGGGGCGGCGCGGGCATGGATTACACCGCGCTTGCGATCGCATGCGAGGAGATTTCGGCTGGCGACGGGTCGACCTGCACGATCGTGATGGTGACGAATCTCGTCGCGAACATTCTGCTCGGCTACGGGAACGACACGCAGAAAAAAGAGTTCCTCCGGCCGATCGCGCAAGGCAAGGCGCTCGGTGCGTTCTGCCTGAGCGAGCCGCACGCCGGATCGGATGCCGCGGCGATCACCACGCGGGCGGAGAAGAGCGGTAACCAATACGTGCTCAACGGGGTCAAGCAGTTCATCACCTCGGGCAAGAGCGCCGCGCTCGCGATCGTCTTCGCCGTCACCGACAAGGGCGCGGGAAAGAAAGGCATCAGCGCGTTCGTCGTTCCGACCTCGACGCCGGGCTACCAGGTCGCGCGAATCGAAGACAAAACCGGGCAGCGCGCTTCCGACACCGCGCAGATCGTGCTCGAGAACTGCAAGATACCTGCCGCAAACCTGCTCGCGCAGGAAGGCACCGGCTACCGCATCGCGCTTGCGAACCTCGAATCCGGGCGGATCAACGTGGCCGCGCAGGCGACCGGCATGGCCCGTACTGCGCTCGAGAGCGCACTCGCCTACGCACGCGAGCGCAAGAGCATGGGAAAGACGCTGCTCGAGCACCAGGCGGTGAGCTTCCGGCTTGCCGACATGGCGACCGGGGTCGAAGCCTCGCGCCAGCTTTATCTGCACGCCGCGCACCTGCGCGACGCGGGCGAGCCGTGCCTCAAGGAAGCGTCCATGGCCAAGCTCTTCGCCTCCGAGACGGCGGAGAAGGTCTGCTCGGATGCGATCCAGATCCACGGCGGATACGGCTACGTGTCGGATTTTCCGGTCGAGCGCATCTGGCGTGACGTGCGTGTCACTCAGATCTATGAGGGCGCGAGCGATATCCAACGGCTCGTCATCGGCCGCGCTCTCGCCACCTGACCACGGAGCACGAATGCCTGCACCCCTCGATTTCTATTTCGACTTTTCCTCGCCCTACGGCTATCTCGCGTCGCGCAAGATCGATGCGCTCGCCGCAGCGCACGGCCGCAAGGTCGCCTGGCACCCGATCCTGCTCGGCGTTGCGTTCAAGGCCACAGGCGGGGCGCCGTTGCCGAGCATCCCGATCAAGGGTGTGTACGCGATGCGCGACTTCCTGCGCTCGGCGCGGTTTCACGGCATCCCGTACCGCCAGCCCACGACATTTCCCGTCTCGACGATCTCCGCGGTGCGCGCCTTCTATTGGCTGCAGGACCGCGATCCGGCGAAGGCCGTCGAGCTCGCGAAAGCGCTCTACAACGCCTACTTCACCGAAGACGTCGACATCTCCAAGCCGGAGAACGTCGCGCAGGTAGCGGCTCGATTCGGCGTCAACGCGCAGGAGCTTGCTGCAGCGCTCGGCGATCCCGCTGTGAAGGAGAGGACGAAGACCGAGGTCGACGCAGCGGTCACCAAGGGCGTAT
Source organism: Burkholderiales bacterium (assembly GCA_036007105.1). Taxonomy (GTDB): domain Bacteria; phylum Pseudomonadota; class Gammaproteobacteria; order Burkholderiales; family SG8-39; genus 2-02-FULL-66-14. Next base: position 1,863 of record DASYPC010000416.1, read on the forward strand.
TCGGCTCGCCGTACATCGTCGTCGACGGAGAGCCCTTTTGGGGCATGGACCGGCTCGAGCAGGTCGACCGCTGGCTCGCCAAGGGACCGTTCTAATGCCGGTGATCCGCAGCCAGCTTAACCCGCGCGCGGAGGAATTCCGCACCAATGCGGCGCGCATGCGCACGCTCGTCGAGGATCTGCGGGACAAGGTGGCGAAGGTTGCGCTCGGCGGGGACGAAGCCGCGCGCGCGAAGCACACTGCGCGCGGCAAGCTCCTGCCGCGCGAACGCGTTCGCACGCTGCTCGACCCGGGCTCGCCGTTCCTCGAGATCGGCCAGCTCGCGGCGTGGGGGATGTACGGCGGCGAAGTGCCTTCGGCCTCGATCATCACCGGCATCGGTCTCGTCTCGGGACGCGAATGCGTGGTGGTGGCGAACGACGCGACCGTCAAGGGCGGCACCTACTACCCGGCGACGGTGAAAAAGCATCTGCGCGCGCAGGAAATCGCGCTGCAGAACCGCCTGCCGTGCCTGTACCTCGTAGATTCGGGCGGAGCATTCCTGCCCGAGCAGGATTCGGTATTCCCCGACCGCGAGCACTTCGGGCGCATCTTCTACAACATCGCGAACATGACCGCCGCCGGCATCCCGCAGATTTCGTGCGTGATGGGCTCGTGCACCGCCGGCGGCGCCTACGTGCCGGCGATGTCCGAGGAGACGGTGATCGTCAAGGGCCAGGGCACGATCTTCCTCGGCGGCCCACCGCTGGTGAAGGCGGCGATCGGCGAGATCGTCACGCCCGAGGAGCTCGGCGGCGCCGAAGTGCATACGCGCGTCTCCGGCGTTGCCGATCATTACGCGCTCAACGACGCGCACGCGCTGGCGATCGTGCGGCGCATCGTCGCGGGTCTGAACCGGCGCAAGACGGTCTCTCTTGAAGTCCGCGAGCCGCGCGATCCGCTTTACCCCGCGGAGGAAATCTACGGCGTGATCCCGGCGGATCCAAGAAAGCCCTACGACGTGCGCGAGATCCTCGCGCGCCTGCTGGACGGCTCCGAGCTCGACGAATTCAAGGCGAACTACGGCACGACGCTGATCACCGGCTTTGCGCATCTGCACGGCTACCCGGTGGCGGTGCTCGCGAACAACGGCATCCTGTTTTCTGAATCCTCGCTCAAGGCGACGCACTTCATCGAGCTCGCCTGCCAGCGCCGGATTCCACTGCTCTTCCTGCAGAACATCACCGGTTACATGGTCGGAAAGAAGTACGAGGCGGGCGGCATCGCCAAGGACGGCGCGAAGATGGTGACCGCGGTCGCCACCGCGCGCGTGCCTAAATTCACTGCGATCATCGGTGGCTCGTTTGGTGCCGGCAACTACGGCATGTGCGGCCGAGCCTACAGCCCGCGCTTTCTCTGGATGTGGCCGAACGCGCGCATTTCCGTGATGGGCGGCGAGCAGGCGTCGAGCGTGCTTGCCACCGTGAAGCGCGACGGGATTGAAGCCAAGGGCGGAAGTTGGTCGGGCGAGGAGGAAGCGCGCTTCAAGCAGCCGATCCTCGATCAATACGAGAGCCAGGGGCACCCGTACTACGCGAGCGCGCGCCTGTGGGACGACGGCGTCGTCGACCCGGCCGACATGCGCCGGCTGCTTGGGCTTGCGATCTCCGCCTCACTCAACGCGCCGATCGAAGACACCAAGTTCGGCATCTTCAGGATGTGACCCGGACGGATGTGATCCATGTCTGAGCATCGCGCGACGATCGACTGGCAACTTGAAACCGCGGAGTTCGCGTACGAGAGCTACAACCGCAGCCACGCCCTTACGTTCGACCATGGCGTGCAAGCTCCAGGGGCGGCGGCGCCGGCCAACATCCCTGCAAGCGCCGTCGGCGCGCCAGGTGTCGATCCGGAGCAGGCATTCGTCGCCGCGCTTTCGTCGTGCCACATGCTGTGGTTCCTGCACCTCGCCTGCAATCGAAAGTTCAAGGTCACGCGCTACCGCGACGAAGCGGTTGGCGTGCTGGAGAAGCGCGCCGACGGCAAGGAAGCGATCACCCGGGTGACCCTGAGGCCCGTCGTGTCGTTCGGTGGCACCGGGCCGACGCCAGAGCAGCACGCCCAGCTTCACGAGAAGGCGCACGAGCGCTGCTTCATCGCCAACTCGGTGAACAGCGAAGTGGCGATCGAGCCGTCCATCGCCCCATGACCGAGAGCCTGCTCCTCGAGAAGCGCAACCAGGTCGCGTTCGTCACGCTGAATCGGCCGGAGATCCGCAACGCGTTCGACGACACGCTGATCGCCAGCCTCACCCGCGCGCTGCGCGAGCTCGATACCGATGCGAGCGTCCGCGCGGTCGTGCTAGCAGGAGCCGGTCCTGCATTCTGTGCCGGGGCCGATCTGAACTGGATGAAGCGCATGGCGGGCTTTGGCTACGACCAGAACCTCGACGATGCGCGTGCGCTCGCGAAGATGCTGAAGACGCTCGACCGGATGGCGAAGCCGACGCTCGCCCGCGTCCACGGGCCGGCGTTCGCGGGCGGCGTGGGCCTCGTCGCCGCGTGCGACATCGCGATCGGCACGCCGGAGGCGAAATTCTGCCTGTCGGAAGCGAAGCTCGGGCTCTCGCCTGCGACGATCAGCCCGTATGTGGTGAGGGCGATGGGGGAGAGGATGGCTCGGCGCTTCTTCCTGACTGCGGAGGTTTTCGACGCATCCGAGGCGCATCGCGTTGGTTTGCTTTCCATGGTGTCGGCGTCGGAAAAGCTCGACGCCGACATCGATGAAATTCTGAAACACCTGACCAGCGGCGGGCCGCAGGCGCTGGCGAAGATCAAGGACCTGATCCAAGCCGTTTCGTCCGGGCGCGTCGACGATGCAATGATCGACGACACCGCGAAGCGGATCGCCGAGATCCGCGTCACTGCCGAAGGCAAGGAAGGCATCGCGTCGTTCCTCGAGAAGCGCAAGCCTTCGTGGACTGCGGGGAAGCGCTAGCGTGTTCCGCAAGATCCTCATCGCGAACCGCGGCGAGATCGCCTGCCGGGTGGCGAAGACCGCGCGCCGGATGGGAATCGCGGTCGCGGCGGTGTATTCGGAAGCCGATGCAGGCGCCCGCCATGTCGCGCTTGCGGACGAGGCGTTTTGCATCGGGCCGGCGCCTGCGCGCGAGAGCTACCTGAGGGGCGACGCGATCATCGAGGTCGCCAAGCGCTGTGGCGCCGAAGCGATTCATCCCGGG
>DASYPC010000417.1:0-1524 GCA_036007105.1 Burkholderiales bacterium
TTCCATCTTTTCGATAGACTGGCCCGCAGCCGCGCGCTCCTTGGCGTCATTGCGCCCAGTACCGATGCGTGGCAACACCATGCAGGATGTGTTGCCGCATGGGTTCTTGCAAATCGTTCCGTTCCAGCCAGCGTCGTGCCACGGCACGCGAATAGTAATGTGTTGAGTCGGTAGCTGCTGCGCGCCTTTGATCATGATTGGCGTCCTCTGCTAATTGTTAAGGTCCCGACCGAAGTCAGAATCCGACCGGGAACCTTGCGGGAACTAGCGTACTTGTAGATATTCCAGATATACCCCGTGCGACGTTGAGTGACCCCGCCTGTGCTTTCGACCAGGATAGGCGCGAGCCCGGAGGTAGTCGGTGCGGTCGCACACTTAGGCAATAGAGCGGTCGAGACCGAAACAACGCCAACCAACGACTCGAACACACCTGACCTCATGAGCGGCCACACGCTCAAGCGCCCATGACCGCCAAGCCCACCGGCACCGTCACCCTCCTCTTCAGCGACATCGAGGACTCGACGTCCCGACTCGCCGAGCTGGGCGCGGAACAATATAACGAAGCACTCGAAGAACATCGCCGCATCCTTCGCGATGCGGTTGCCAAGCACGCCGGTCATGAATTCGGCGCCGCCGGCGATGCTCTGTTCGTCGCCTTCGGCAGCGTGCGGGACGCGATCCGCAGCGCAGTCGCCGCGCAATCTGCGCTGAACGATCACGCCTGGCCGGGCGACCGGCCGCTGCGCGTGCGGATGGGCTTGCATACCTGCGAAGCGATAGCGACCGCAGACGACTACGTCGGCATCGGCGTGCACCGCGCCTCGCGTATCTGCGCCGCCGGCCACGGCGGGCAAGTCCTGCTTTCGCACACGACGCACGCCCTGCTCACCGAGGCCTTTGGATTCGCCGTGCGCGATCTGGGCGAGCACCTTTTGAAAGGTCTGCCCGAGCCGGAGCGGCTCTACCAGCTCCTCGATCCCCGCCTGCGAAGCGAATTCCCGCCGCTGCGTACGGCGCGCAAGCGGCCGCCGGGCCTTCCCTTTGAAGGCGCTCGTCTCGTCGGTCGCTCGCGAGAGCTTCTCGCGATCTGCGACACACTGCGGCGCCCGGCGGTTCGTCTGTTGACGTTGACCGGACCCGGCGGGACCGGCAAGACGCGCCTATCCGTGCAGGCGGCCGAAGACCTTGCCGACGACTTCGCGCACGGCGTGTTCTTCGTTCCGCTCGCCACGATCGACGATCCTGCGCTCGTGCTGCCGGCGATCGCGCAGGGCTTAAGCGTCAGCGCGGCCGCGGGCCAGTCGCTGCCGGCATTTCTCGCCGAGAAGACGATCCTCATCGTTCTGGACAACTTCGAGCAGGTCATCGCCGCTGCGCCGGAGCTCGTGTCGTTGCTCGCGCAGGCACCGCGCGTCAAATGTCTCGTCACCAGTCGCGAAGCGCTGCGCCTGACCGGCGAGCGCATCTATCCCGTGTCCCCGCTCGCGCTGCCGGAAGTGCGGCGGTTACCTTCGCTCGCGGCGC
>DASYPC010000418.1:0-1607 GCA_036007105.1 Burkholderiales bacterium
TCGAAGTCGTCTCCGCCGAGCGCCGCGTTGCCGTTGGTGGCCAGCACCTCGAACACGCCGCGGGACAGCTTGAGAATCGAGATGTCGAACGTGCCGCCGCCCAAGTCGAACACGGCGTAGACGCCTTCTGCGGCGTTCTCCAGCCCGTACGCGATCGCCGCAGCCGTCGGCTCGTTGAGCAGTCGCAGCACGTGAATGCCGGCAAGCGTCGCCGCATCCTTGGTCGCCTGCCGCTGCGCGTCGTCGAAGTACGCAGGCACCGTGATCACCGCCCCAGAGAGTTCACCGCCGAGAGAAATCTCCGCGCGCGCGCGCAAGACCTTCAGGATCTCGGCCGAAATCTCGACCGGGCTCTTCGTGCCCGCCACGGTGCACAACTGCAGCATGCCGGGCGCATCGACGAAATCGTAGGGCTGGTTCTCGATATAAGGCACGTCCTTGCGCCCGCGGCCCATGAATCGCTTCACCGAGACGATCGTGTTTTTCGGGTCCTCCGACTGGTGCGCCTGCGCTGGATATCCGACCTCGATCCTGGAATCCGGCAGGTAGCGCACGATCGACGGCAGCAGCGGCCTGCCCTGCGCATCCGGGAGAATCGTGGCGACGCCGCTGCGCATCGTGGCGACGAGCGAGTTCGTCGTGCCGAGATCGATTCCCACCGCGCGCCGCTGCTGATGCGGCGCGGGCGATTGCCCTGGTTCGGAGATCTGCAGCAGCGCCATCAGTCGTCCATGGTCTCAAACGCTGCGTCGAGCTCTGCGTCGAGCCGATCGAGAAACATGAGCTTGCGCACCAGCCCGGCGGCCGCGGGATAATCGCGCCTCGCGTCGAGCTGCTCGCCGAGCGCGTTCTTCAGCGCTTCCCTTTCGACTCGCAGCCCGTCGCGCAGCCGTTTGAGCGCAGCGGGGTCCTTTTTCGCCTCTGCCTCCTCGAGCGCCTCGCGCAGCTCGAGCTGGCGGGTGAGGAAATCCGCAGGCATTGCGGTGTTCGTTTCCAGCGCCGCATCCACTCCATTCAGCTCCAGCAGATAGCGCGCGCGCTGCACCGGGCTGCGCAGGATCCGGTAGGCCTCGTTGACGCGCGTCGTCCACTCCATCGAGGCGCGCCGCTCGGCGTCGCCGGCGTGCGCAAAGCGGTCGGGGTGGATCCTCGCCTGGATCTCGCGGTATGCGCGCTCGAGCCGCTCAGCTTCGAGCGCGTAACCCGGCTCGAGCCCGAACAACTCGAAATGGTTCTGCATATTCCGTTGCAGCGAACCGTCACGCGCCTCCGCCATCGCATACCGATGGTCGGCCGGTCGCGCGCGGTTCGTGCAATCAGCTAGACATTGAAGCTCTCGCCGCAGCCGCACTCGTCCTTGACGTTGGGATTGTTGAACTTGAACCCCTCGTTCAGGCCCTCGCGCGTGTAGTCGAGCTCGGTGCCATCGACATACGGCAAGCTCTTCGGATCGACGACCACGCGCACTCCGTGGCTTTCGAACTGCAGGTCGTTCGCCTCTACCCCGTCGGCAAATTCGAGTTTGTACGCCATTCCGGAGCAGCCCGAGGTGCGTACGCCGACGCGCAACCCGACGCCCTTGCCTCGCTTCGCGAGGAAGCTCTGGA
>DASYPC010000419.1:0-15970 GCA_036007105.1 Burkholderiales bacterium
TACCTTCCTCAACGCTTCGCTCGACAAGGCATCGGTCGACAACGAGCGCAACGCGCTGTGGTTCCGCGCACGCTCGGGGCAGGACGTGACCTGCGTGCAGATTGCGGGACTGATCGCGCGCCGCATCCTGTGCTACGTCGATGAGGGCGCGGAGCTCGTGCGCGGCGAGCGCTACGGGTTCATCCGCTTCGGCTCGCGGGTCGACGTGTACCTGCCGGTCGATGCGGAGGTCAGGGCGGCGCTCGGCGACAAGGTATACGCTGCCGAAAGTGTGATCGCGCGACTGCCCGCGAATGGCTGAGCCCCCCCAAGGATCCCTGCCCGGGCTGAGTCCGCCCCGTATCGGCGCGCTGCGCAGGCGCGGCATCTACCTGCTGCCGAACCTGTTCACGACGGCAGCGCTTTTCGCCGGCTTCTACGCCATCGTGCAGGCGATGAACCAGCGCTTCGATATCTCGGCGGTCGCGATCCTCGTCGCGATGGTGCTGGACGGGCTCGACGGGCGCGTCGCGCGCCTCACCCGCACGCAGAGCGAATTCGGCGCCCAGTACGACAGCCTTTCCGACATGGTCTCGTTCGGCGCCGCACCCGCGCTGGTGCTCTACGAGTGGGCGCTGAAGGGGCTCGGCCGGTTCGGCTGGATCGCCGCGTTCGTGTACTGCGCGGGCGCGGCGCTGCGCCTCGCGCGCTTCAACGTCAACATCGAAGTGGTGGACAAGCGCTTCTTCCAGGGGCTGCCCAGCCCGGCGGCGGCGGCGCTCGTCGCCGGGTTCGTCTGGCTCGTCCAGGACAACAAGATCCCGCTCGACGAGTACCGCCTGCCGTGGGTAGCGGCGTTCGTCGCGCTCTACACCGGGCTGACGATGGTCTCGAACGTGCCGTTCTACAGCTTCAAGGACATCAACTTCCGCCGGGCCGTGCCGTTCTGGGCGATCCTGCTCGTGGTGCTCGCGTTCGTGCTGGTGTCGTTCGACCCGCCGATCGTACTGTTCGTGCTGTTCTGCGCGTACGGGCTGTCGGGCTACGTGTTGTGGCTCTACCGCTTGCGCGGGCGGCCCGCCGCTTGAGCGCCGCTCAAAGACCGCGATACTGAGGCAGGAAATCCTTCCAGCGTAGCGCGCGGACCTCGGTCGCTGCGAGGTCGAACGGCTTCGGCTTGAGCGCGAGCAGGGCCGCTTCGTCCACTGCATCCAGCTGTTCCGGTTTGAGGAACAGCTCACCGCATTTCCGGTACATGCCGCTTTGCACGAAGAGATCGAAGAGGTCCGGGTCGAGGTGGTTGTCGCGCTTCAGGAACCCCATGATCTTCATCGTCTCGCTGAGCGACTTCGGCTTCTTGTACGGCCGGTCGCTCGAGGTGAGCGCCTCGAACACGTCGGCGATCACCATGATGCGCGCCGGAATCGACATCTCATCGGCGAAAATGCCCTTCGGATAGCCGGTGCCATCGCGCTTTTCGTGATGCCCGCCGGCGTACTCGGGGACGCGACGCAGATTGCGCGGAAACGGCAGCTGCTCGAGCATCTTGATCGTCTGCACCATGTGGCCGTTGATCACGAGGCGCTCTTTCTCGGTCAGCGTGCCGCGCGAAATGCACAGGTTCTCGACTTCGTCCTCCGTGAGGAGCGGCTCGTCCCTGCCGCGGCGCTGGTAGGTGCGCTTGCCGATGTCGCGGATGCGCTGCTGCTTCTCGGGCGGGAGAAACTCGCCGCCGACGTTGGCGGCCTCGAGGAAGGCCAGCTCCTCGTCCAGCGCGGCATGGCGGCGGTCCCGTTCGGCCGCGTCGAACTCGCCGCGCAGGTGCGCGATCTCCAGGTCGCGCTTCAGGATCTCGTAGCGCTCGCGCAGCGTCGCGATGCCGTCGCGGATGCTCTCGAGCTTGGTCGCCTTGTCCATCACGTGCACCGGGGTGATCACCTTGCCGCAGTCGTGCAGCCACGCAGCGATGTGGAGCTCGTACCACTCATCCGGTGTCAGGTCGAAACCGGCGAGCGGCCCTTGCTTCACCTCGCAGGCCGCCTGGGCGAGCATCTTGGTGATCACCGGGACGCGCTTGCAATGCTCGCCGGTGTACGGGCTCTTGGCGTCGATTGCGGACGCCATCAGCTGGATGAAGCTCTCGAGCAGCTTCTTCTGCGCGACCAGCAGCAGTTGATTGTCGAGCGCGATCCCGGCCTGCGAGGCGAGCGCTTCGACGATGCGCTGCCGCTCGGGGGCGAACGCGATCACGGTGCCCGCCGCATCGCGCGCGTTGATCAGCTGCAGCACGCCGATCACGCGCCCTTCGTTGTTGACCATCGGGCAGGTGAGGAACGATTGCGAGCGGTAGCCGCTACGCTGGTCGAACGCCTTGGTGCCCGAGAAATCGAATCCCTCGGCGTGGTAGGCATCGGCGATGTTGACGGTCTTGCCCGAGTGCGCCGCGAACGTCGCCACGTTGCGCCGGTTGGGCACGCCGTCGATGAGGATCGGGATCGGCGGCAGCGTGATCGGCACGCCGGTCGTGCCGCCCTGCGCGAAGCGCAGCGTATCGTTGCGCAGGATCTCGAATTCGAGCTGGTCGGACTCATTGCGCAGGTAGAGCGTCCCGCCGTCTGCATTGCAGAGCTGCTTGGCTTCGAGCAGGATCATCTCGACGAGGCGGTCCTTGTCCTGCTCGGCGGAGAGCGAGATGCCCACGCGGTACAGCAGCTCGAGCTCTGCGACGCGGGTTTCAAGCGACTGCGCGGCTGAGGACGCCGGATCTGCCGCCTTTGCCTGTTGAGACAGGACCTCTCCCATGGCCTCTGCAGCATAGCACCGGATCCAGCCGCGCGCTGGACGGTTGCCTGGATCGGGGCTATAGTCCGGCCATGCTTGAAGCGCGAATTCCCGTTCTCGCGTGCCTGCCCGGCCTCCTGGCCGGCCTGCTGCTGCGCCCCGCGCGCACACACTAAATCCCACAATCTGGCAGGACCCCTGACCGCCCCACCCGGCGGCAAGGCCTTTTCGCATTCCCACCAGGAGCGACTCATGAGCACCGAAAACCTGATCATCTTCGACACCACGATGCGCGACGGCGAGCAGTCGCCCGGCGCCTCCATGACCAAGGACGAGAAGCTGCGCATCGCCCGGGCGCTGGAGCGGATGCGGATCGACGTCATCGAGGCGGGCTTCCCGGCGTCGTCCAACGGCGATTTCGAGGCGGTGCGGGCGATCGCCAACGTCATCAAGGATTCGACGGTGGCGGGCCTGTGCCGCGCGAACGACAAGGACATCCAGCGCGGCATCGATGCGCTGAAGGGCGCAAAAGCGTGGCGCATCCATACATTCCTCGCCACCAGCCCGATCCATATGGAGAAGAAGCTGCGCATGACGCCCGAGCAGGTGATCGAGCAGACCAGGCTCGCGGTCCGTTACGCGAAGAACGCCTGCCCCGACGTCGAGTTCTCGCCCGAGGACGCGAGCCGCTCGGAGCCGGATTTCCTGTGCCGCGTGCTCGAGATCGCGATCCGCGAGGGCGCGACCACGATCAACATCCCGGACACCGTCGGCTATGCGGTGCCCCAGCAGTTCGGCGAGTTCATCCGCAAGCTGCGCGAGAAGATCCCGAATTCGGACAAGGCGGTGTGGTCGGTGCACTGCCACAACGACCTCGGCATGGCGGTGGCGAATTCGCTCGCGGCGGTGATGGTGGGCGGCGCGCGCCAGATCGAATGCACGATCAACGGCCTGGGCGAGCGCGCCGGCAATACCTCGCTCGAGGAGATCGTCATGGCGGTGAAAACGCGCGCCGATTTCTTCGAATTGCAAACGCGCATCGACGCCACGCAGATCGTCCCGACCTCGCGACTGGTTTCGCAAATCACCGGATTCGTCGTGCAGCCGAACAAGGCCGTGGTAGGGGCGAATGCGTTCGCCCACGCGTCCGGTATCCACCAGGACGGTGTGATCAAGGCCCGCCAGACCTACGAGATCATGACTGCGGAGGACGTCGGCTGGACGACCAACAAGATCGTGCTCGGCAAGCTCTCGGGACGCACGGCGTTCAGGCAGCGGCTCGGCGAGCTGGGAATCGTGCTCGACAGCGAGGATGCCGTGAACAAGGCATTCCAGCGCTTCAAGGACCTGGCCGACAAGAAATCGGAGATCTTCGACGAGGACCTCTACACGCTGGTGTCGCAGGAAGCTGCGGCAAGGATCGATGAGCATTGGCAGCTCGTCCACATGAACCAGGGCAGCGGCACGGGCGAGCGCCCGCATGCGCGCGTCGTGCTTACCGAGGCGGGCGCCGAGCGCAAGGCGGAGAGCGAGGGCGACGGACCGGTGGATGCGGTTTTCAAGGCCATCGAGAAGCTCGCCAAGAGCGGCGCGGAGCTGCTGTTGTACTCGGTGAACGCGGTGACGACCGGCACGGAGTCGCAGGGCGAGGTCACGGTGCGGCTGGCGAAGGGCGGGCGGGTGGTGAACGGCATCGGCGCCGACACCGACATCGTCGTCGCCTCCGCGAAGGCCTATATCAGCGCGCTCAACCGGCTCACGAGCAAGGTCGAGCGGTTGAATCCCCAGCACCAGCTGTAGCGACCCGGTGGCATGAGGCGCCCGCGGCGCACGTGGCTTTTCGTTCCCGGCGCGGACCGCAAGGCGCACGAGGGCGCTGCCCGCTCCGGCGCCGACGTGCTCATCCAGGAGCTGGAGGACTTCACGCCTCCGGACCTGCGGCCGGAGGCGCGCGCGCTCGCCGCCTTCCTGTACGACCGTTGGCGCGATGCGGGAGCGCTCGCTGCGGTGCGCGTGAACCCGCTCGAAACGTGCGGCCGGGAGGATCTCGCCGCGGTGATGGCCGGGCGGCCGGACATCGTGCTGATGTCGAAGGTGGCTTCGGCTGAACAGGTGAAGGCGCTTGAGCAAGCCACCGGTGGAGCTGTGGATCTCGTACCGAACGTCGAGACGGCGGCAGGATTGATGCGCACGTTCGAGATTGCGACGGCGAGCCGGCGTGTGATCGCCGTTCTCGTCGCGAGCGAAGACATGGTGGCGGACCTCGGCACGAATCGAAGCCGCGGCGGCGAAGAGCTCGCCTATGTGCGTGCGCGGTTCCTGGTCGAGTGCCGGGCGGCAGGCGTCGAGGCGATCGATTGTCCGTATACGTTCAGCGACGTGCGCGGCGCGCAGGCCGATGCGAAACGCGCGAAGCGGCTCGGCTATCGAGCGAAGAGCCTCGTCGATCCTGCGCATGTGGACGCGATCAACCGGGTGTTGACGCCCTCGGCGGCGGAGATCCGTCAGGCCGAGCGGCTCGTCACTGCATTCGAGAAAGCGCGAGCTTCGGGCAGCGAGCGCGCCAGAGTCAGTGGCAAGCTGGTGGAGGTTCCGATCTACGCCGCGGCTAGACGGCTGCTCGAGTCCGTCGCGCGTACATCACCAGCGACGAAAAGCAAACGACGCTAAGCGCGATCTCCGCGACTGCGAGCGTCTGCGAAATCCCGCTCTCGCTCCAGGCGCGCACCACGCCCTCGGCGAAATACGCGAGCACGAGCAGGCTCGACCACTGGTAGGTATAGCGCCTGCCCGAGTAGATCCCGGCGAGGGGGAGCACAAGCGGCGCGGCTTTGAGCGCGAGCAACGATCCTCCCGGCCGCAGCGGCGCAAGCCAGAGCTCCCATAGCAGGCACAGCGCCAAGAGAGCGACAAGCGACGCAAAGGCGGCAGAACGAAAAATGGGGACGTACCCCATTTTCTAGTCGTCGAGCTGCTCGCCGCGGCCGGCAGGGTAATGGTTCTCCCAGTTCTTGCCGTCGATCGGCTTTACGGTCATGCCCTGCACGGTCCCTTCGTCGAGGCAGCGCGCGTTGATGCTGAAGCCGTCGGGATGCGAGCGCGGAACGTAGAACGACTTGATGCCGCACACCGAGCAGAACAGATGCTTCGCGGTGCGCGTGTTGAACTGGTAGGTCGTGAGGACATCGTCGCCCGAGAGCAGCCGGAAGCGCGACTTCGGCACCATCAGGTGCAGGTAGCCCGTCCTCGCGCACATCGAGCAATTGCATTCGCCGACTTCGAGGTGCGCGGGCGCGGTCACTTCGAACCGCACCTTGCCGCAGTGACAGCCTCCGGTGTGCCTGATCATCGGATCGAATCCTCTTTCCGCAGCTTCAGCGCGATCTCGGCAAGGCGCTTGCCTTGCGCTACGCAAAGCGAGCGCTCGGCGTGGCTGACCGGTTGGTCGTCGGCGGTGCCGGCGAAGTGGCTCGCGCCGTACGGCGTGCCGCCGGTGCGCGTGGCGTTGATCTCCGGGAGCGTGTAGGGCAGCCCGACGATCAGCATGCCGTGATGCAGCAGCGGCAGCATCATCGAGAGGAGCGTCGTTTCCTGCCCGCCGTGCAGGCTCGCGGTGGAGGTGAACGCGCACGCGGGCTTGCCGGCGAGCGCGCCGCGCAGCCAGAGCGCGCCGGTGCCGTCGAGAAAATGCTTGAGCGGCGCGGCCATGTTGCCGAAGCGAGTCGGGCTGCCGAGCGCGAGGCCGGCGCACGCCTCGAGGTCCTGCAGCTCGCAGAACGGGGCGCCCGTCGCAGGGACCGGCGGCTCGATCTTCTCGGTGACGGTGCCGATCCGCGGCACGGTGCGCAGGCGCGCCGTCGCGCCGTGAACGCGCTCGACGCCTTCGGCGACGAATTCCGCCATGCGCCGCACCGAGCCGCCGACACTGTAGTAGAGGACGAGAATGTCGGACATCGGGCGCACCGACTGTATCATAGCGATCGCAATGGAACGCCGCGCGCCCGAGTCTCGCAGAGCCGATTCGCCGCTCGCGCTGGCGAAAGCCGCGTTGCAGCGCTTCGATGGCGAGCGTTGCTTTCAGCTCGCCGGCAGCCTCACGTACACGACGCTGCTCGCGCTGGTGCCGCTCATCACCGTCGCCCTTTCCCTCGCGACGACGTTCCCGGTGTTCCGCGAATGGACCGGGCAGCTCGACGGCTGGCTGGCGAAGAACGTGCTTCCGGCGCAGATCGCCGAGGCGGTCACCGGCTACGTCGGCGAGTTCGCAACCGCGGCTGCGAAGCTCACTGCGTTCGGCGTCGTGCTCCTCGCGGTGACCGCCGTGATGCTGATGCTGACGATCGACAGCGGTCTCAGCCAGATCTTCCGCATCTCGCGCCCGCGCCCGCTCGCTCAGCAGGTTCTGATGTACTGGGCGGTGCTTACGCTCGGGCCGGTCCTGATGAGCGCCAGCATCTCGATGACCTCGGTGCTGGTCTCGACGTCATTCGGGTTCGCTAGAGACCTGCCGCTCCTGCATTTCATGCTGCTGCGGGTGGCGCCGTTCCTCCTCACGACCTCCGCCATCACGCTGGTGTACCTCGTCGTGCCGAACCGCAGGATCCACTTCCGTCACGCGCTCACGGGCGGAATCGTCGCCGGGATGCTGTTCGAAGCGATGCAGCGCGGGTTCGCCCTGTACATCGACCGCTTCCCGACGTACACCGCCGTCTACGGGGCGTTCGCGGCCGTGCCGATTTTTCTCGTCTGGCTGTATCTCTCGTGGGTCGTGGTGCTCTTCGGCGCGGCCCTGACCGCGATTCTTCCCGGCCATCCCGGCGTCGAGCGGCGCGGCCGCCCGGCCGGGCAGCAGTTCTACGAGGCGCTCGAGGTGCTGGGCTTGCTCGCCGACGTGCAGCGCCACGGGCGGACGCTGCCGCTCGCGGAGCTGGTGGAGAAAATCGAGCTTCCGCCGGAGCAGTGCGAGCGCCTGCTCGAGCGCATGGAGGGCCTCGGATGGATCGCGCGCGCAGCCGGAGATTCGTGGATCCTCGCGCGCGGCGCCGATCGGCTGCGCGTAGCGGACATCTACAAGGCGTTCGTTATGGAATCGCGATCGCTGCGCGCGGACGCAGGCGCCGAGATGCGCGCCCTGCACGAGCTTCTCGCGGCCCCACGCGCAGGGCTCGAGGCGAGCATGCAGATGTCGCTCTCCGATCTCTACGCGGAGCCGCCGCTCGCCGAGGAGCCGCTGCGCCGCAATCGGGTCCTCGAAGTCATCGGCGGCAGCCGGGAGCAGAAATGAGCGCAACGACCATCGATGCCCGCGAGCGGCTGATCGTCGCGCTCGACGTTCCGGCGCCGGATGCGGCGCGTGCGCTCGCCGAGCGACTCGGCGACGCAGCGTGCTTCTACAAGGTGGGGCTCGAGCTTCTCGCCTCCGGCGGCTCGTTCGAGCTGATGCAATGGCTTGCCGCGCGCGGCCACCGGATCTTCACCGACTTCAAGCTCTTCGACATTCCGCAGACGGTGCGGCGCGCGGTCGCGAACCTGCGCGGTCGCGGAGTAACGTTCGCGACCGTGCACGGCAGCCGCCCGATCATGGAAGCGGCGGCGAGCGCGAAGGGCGACGTGCGCATCCTTGCGGTGACGCTCCTCACCAGCATGGGGCCCGACGAGCTGAAGGAAATGGGTTACGGCGGCACGGTCGAGCAGCTCGTGCTTGCGCGCGCACGCAGCGCCCTCGAATCCGGGTGCGATGGCGTGATCGCCTCGGGGCTCGAAGCGCGCAGGCTCAAGGCCGAGTTCGGCGACCGGCTGCTGGTGGTGACGCCGGGCATCCGGCCGGCGGCGCAAGCGAGCGCCGACGACCAGAAGCGCACGGTGGACGTCGCCCAGGCATTGCGCAACGGCGCCGACTATGTCGTCGTCGGGCGGCCGATCCGCGACGCGGCGGACCCACGGGCCGCCGCGCAATCGATCCAGCGCACGATCGCCGAGACGCTCGCCGCATGATCCAGGCGCTCGCCGGCATCGCGGGACTGCTGGCGATCGCGTGGATATTCAGCGAAAAGCGCTGGTCGGTGCCGTGGCGCGCGGTCTGCGGCGGCCTCGCGCTGCAGCTCGCGCTCTGCGTGCTGCTCCTCAAGGTCCCGCTCGTAAAAGACGCGTTCCTCGCGCTCAACGATGCCTTGCTCGCGCTCGAGAAGGCGATGCAGGCAGGGACTTCGTTCGTCTTCGGCTACCTCGGCGGCGGCAAGCCGCCGTTCGCCGAGACCGACCCCGGCTCGAGCTTCATTCTCGCGTTCCGCGCGCTGCCGCTCGTGCTTCTCATCAGCGCGCTTTCGGCGCTGCTGTTTCACTGGCGCGTGCTGCCGGCGATCGTGCGCGGAATTTCGTGGCTGCTCCAGCGCTCGATGAAAATCGGCGGCGTGGTCGGCTTGTCGACCGCGGCGAACGTGTTCGTCGGCATGGTCGAAGCACCGCTCGTCGTGAAACCGTATCTCGAGAAGGTCTCGCGCGGGGAGCTGTTCGCGATCATGACCGGCGGCATGGCGTCGATCGCCGGAACCGTGCTGTTTCTCTATGCGAGCATTCTCGGCAAGGTGATCCCGGATGCCGTCGCTCACCTGCTGATCGCTTCGATCGTCTCGGCGCCGGCGGCGCTCGTGATCTCGTTTCTCATGGTCCCGCCGCAGGGCGAAGCGACCGGCGGGCGCCTCGATCTGCGCTCGGATGCCGCGAGCAGCATGGATGCGCTCACCCGTGGCACGCTCGACGGCGCGCAGCTGCTGATCAACATCGTTGCGATGCTGATCGTATTCGTGGCGCTGGTGACGCTCGTCAACCTCGCGCTCGAATGGCTGCCGCACGAAGGGCGCGCGCCGTGGACGCTGCAGGGCCTGCTCGGGTGGGCGCTCGCGCCGCTCGCCTGGCTCGCCGGCGTGCCGTGGAGCGAGGCGCCGGCAGGCGGCATGCTGCTTGGCACGAAGACGGTGCTCAATGAGCTCATCGCTTACGTGGAGCTTGCGAAGATGCCCGAGCTTTCGGAGCGCAGCCGGACGCTTTTGACCTATGCGCTGTGCGGCTTCGCGAACTTCGGCAGCCTCGGCATCATGATCGGCGGCATGAGCACGATGTGCCCGGGCCGCCGCGCCGAGATCGTCGGCCTGGGCATGAAGTCGATCGTCGCCGGGACGCTCGCGACCTGCCTCACGGCGGCAACGGTAGGATTGGTCCTGTGAGCAGCGCGCCGGAACGCGACGCACGCACCCCGTGGAAGTCCGCAGCGGTCCTGGCGCCGGCGCGCGCGCTCATGGATCGTCTCAGCTATCCGAAAAAGTTCGCGCTCATCAGCATCCTCTTTGCGCTGCCGCTCGCCGTCGTGATGTACCTGCTGCTCTCCGAGATGAACGACCGCATCGAGTTCTCCTACAGGGAGATGCTCGGCGGCCGGTACCTGCGACCGCTGCGCAGCCTGCACGAGCACGCGGGGGAGAGCCACATGCTGGCGAGGGCCTATGCCCAGGGCGAGATCGCACTGCGGCCGGACCTGGTGCGCGCGCAGGCCGCGATCGACGAGGATTTTTCCCGGCTCCAGCAGGTGAACCAGGAGCTTGGCGAGACCTTGAAGACCGCGAGCAAATTCAGCGTGCTCATGGAGAACCGCAAGTTCCTCAAGGAGCGGGTGCTCACGCTGAAGCTCGCCGATCAGGACGCGCTGCACGTCAAGTTCATTGCCGATGTGCGCAGCCTCTTTTCGCTCGTCGGCGATACGTCGAAGCTGATCCTCGATCCGGACCTGGATACCTACTACCTGATGGATTCGGTCCTCCTCAAGCTTCCTGCGGGCGCGGAGCTGCTCGGGCAGGCGCGGATCCTTGGCCGCGAGATCCTCGGTCGCGGGGTGCTCCGGCCGGAAGAGCGCGCCGAGCTGATCCGGCTCTCCGGCCTCCTCCAGTCGCACATCGAGCAGACGCGCTATGGCATGAGCGTCGCGTTCGGCTCGAATCCGGCGCAGGTCCTCAAGCCGCGCCTGAACGAAGCGCTGCAGTCGTACGACAACGCCATCTCGGACCTGCTCGGCGGGATGCGCAACGAGATGATCCAGTCGCAGCGGATCACGCTCGAGCGGCCCGGCTACGACGCGCTCGTGCGCAAGGTGCAGGCGGCAAACGAGAACCTGTGGGAACGCAACATCAAGGAGCTGGATGCCCTGCTGCAGGAGCGCATCGACGGGTTCGCGGCGAAGAAGCGCTTCATCCAGATGTTTGCAACGCTGCTGCTGCTGATCGTGATGTACCTGTGGCTCGGCTTCTATTCGGCGGTCATGGGGACGGTCAACCGGCTGAAGGAGGCTTCGGACCGCATGGTCGGCGGCTCGATGGACCAGGTGGTGGCGCTGGAGACCCGCGACGAGCTCGGCCAGGTCGTGTCTTCCTTCAACAGCGTCGCCGCGCGGCTGCGCGCGGAGTGGTCGCAGGCGCAGGAAGAGAGCCAGCGCGCCCGCGTCGCCGAACGCGAGCTGCGGCTGCGCGGGGAAGAGCTCGAGCGCGCGAAGCAAGCGGCGGAGGACGCGAATCGCACGAAGAGCCAGTTCCTCGCGAACATGAGCCACGAGCTGCGCACGCCGCTCAATGCCATCATCGGCTACAGCGAGATGCTCCACGAGGCAGCCGACGAGGCGGGCCAGAAGGACCTCGTCCCGGACCTGCAGAAGATCCAGACCGCGGGGCGGCATCTCCTCGGGCTCATCAACGACATCCTCGATCTCTCCAAGGTCGAGGCGGGCAAGATGACGCTGTACCTGGAGACGTTCGACGTAGCGGAGCTCGTCCGTGAGGTGGCGACGACGATCCATCCGCTTGTGCAGAAGAACCGGAACACGCTCGAGGTCGAGGCGGGCGCTGCGCCCGGCATGATGCACGCCGACGTGACCAAGGTCCGGCAGTGCCTCTTCAACCTGCTCAGCAACGCGTGCAAGTTCACCGAGCGGGGGACGATCCGGCTGCGCGTCACCCGCGAGCCGGTCGCCGGCCGCGACGTGGTGCGTTTCCAGGTGAGCGACTCCGGCATCGGGATGACGCCGGAGCAGATGGACAACCTCTTCGAAGCGTTCGCGCAGGCCCACGCATCGACTGCGCGCAAGTACGGCGGGACGGGCCTCGGCCTTGCGCTCAGCCGGCATTTCTGCCGAAGAATGGGCGGCGACATCACGGTCTCCAGCGCACCGGGCAGGGGATCCACGTTCACGATGGAGTTGCCGGCCGAGGTGGTTGAGGCGGCGCCCGCAGGGATAGCCCCGGTTGCGTCGACGCCCGCGCCGTCGAAGACGGCTGCCGTCGATGCTGCGTATGACGCCACCCCGATCCTCGTCATCGATGACGACCCGGACGTGCGCCAGCTCCTGCAACGGCACCTCTTGGCCGAAGGCTTCCGGGTGCTGACCGCGGCCGGCGGAGAAGAAGGGTTGCGGATCGCGCGCGAAGTGCTGCCGCGCGCGATCACGCTTGACGTAATGATGCCGGGGATGGACGGATGGTCGGTCCTGTCGGAATTGAAGAAGGATCCGCGACTGGCGCAGATCCCGGTCCTGCTCTGCACGATCCTGGACGACAAGAACCTGGGATTTGCGCTCGGCGCATCGGAATTCCTCACAAAGCCGGTCGACCGCAGCCAGCTGGTTGCTTTGCTGCGCAAGCACGCCCACCGGCGCCTGCCCCGGAAGGTGCTGCTGGTGGAGGACGAGCCGGCTTCGCGCGCCATGCTTTCGCGGCTGATGCAGAAGGAAGGCTGGGTCGTCGTCGAGGCCGAGAATGGGCGCGTCGCGCTGGAGCGCATGGCGCGCGAGCGTCCCGGGCTGATCCTGCTCGACCTCATGATGCCGGTCCTCGACGGCTTCGATTTCGTCAACGAGATCCGCAAGAACGAGGCAAATCGCTCGATCCCGATCATCGTGCTGACTGCGATGGACCTCACGCCCGACGATCACAGTCGCCTCAGCGGGCACGTCGAAGCGATCCTGCGCAAGGGCGGGCGAAGCGCCGACGAGCTGCTGCGTGAAATTTCCATGCTGGTGGGGGTTCCATGAAATGCGCCGCCTGTAATACCGAAAATCCGCCCAACGCAAAATTCTGCCTTTCCTGCGGAGCGGCACTGGTCGCGCCGCAGCCCGGTCCGCTTCCGCCCGGCGCGGTGCAGGAAGGAAAGAGCGCCGGACTGCGCGTCACGCCGACCGCCATCGGGATCGTCGTGCTGCTGCTGATCTCTGCGGCGGGCGCCGCATATGTCGGCTTGAGCTGGTACGAGGATTCGACCCGCTCCGGCGAAACGACGAACACCGACGAGCGTGCCATCGAGGAGAAGCGGCGCAAGGCCGAGCAGGATCGGCTGGCGGAAGAGCGGCAGAAGACGATCGAGGCCGAGCGCGAGAAGCAAAGGCAGCAGGCCGATGCCGAGCAGGCGATGAGGCTCGCGCGAGAGAAAGCGGACGAGGACCGCAAGCGCGCGGACAACGCGGTGAGAGAAACCGACGAGAAGGCAAAGACGGCGGAGGCGAGAGCGCGCGAGGAAGAAAGGGCGAAGCAGGAAGCCAGGGCGCGCGAGGAAGCGAAGGCGCGCGAGCAGGCCAGGGCGAGAGAGGAGGCGAGGGCGCGCGAGCTCGCGCGGCAACGCGAAGAGAAAGCGGCGCTGGCGCGTGACGCGCGCGCAAGACAGGCTGCTTCGAGCGGCGCGACGAGACCGGCCGACAGCCCGGCGTACGCACCTGCGCCGGCGCCTGCGCCCGCTCAGCCCGCGCCCGTCGCGCAGGCGCCCGTCGCGATTGCGCCCGCACAGAACGATCCGTGCGCCGGGCTCTCGGGGCTCAAGCGCGAGCAGTGCACGTCGTGCAACCGCCATACGGGCCTGCGCAAGAGCGCGTGCGAAGACCGCGCGATCGACCGTTATTGCGAAGGCAAGTGGAACCGGCCGGGCCAGCCGGACTGCGTCGATCCTAAGAGGCGCTGACGCTCCGCGGCCCCGATGCGGCTCGCGTCGCGGGCGCCATTTGCTCCCAGCAGAGCCGCGCCTGCTCCTGCGTCCAGGGATGGCTCTGCAGGAGCGCATCGAGCGCCTCGACAAGGTCCGTCACGCGCTGCGGCCGGTTCTCGCGCTTTTTTTCCACGCAGGCCTGCACCAGCAGGTCGAGCTCGAGCGGGATCGGCTGGCTGGCCGCGGTTGAAACGCGCATCGGCTCCTCGTTCAGCACCTTGCTGGTCAGGGCGAGATCGTCGGTCGCTTCGAGCATCTTCCGGCCGGCGAGCAGGAAAAAGGCGACTGCGCCGACGGCATAGATATCGGCTCGCGCATCGACGTCGGCGGGGTTGCGCAGCCGCTCCGGCGCCATGTAGAGCGGCGTCCCGAGGATGCGCAGCGTCCGCGTGAGGTCCCGGCTGTGCGGATCGGCGATGCTCTTCACGAGGCCGAAATCGAGGATCTTCGCGAAATCGTATTCGCCTCCGTAGCGGCACACCATGATGTTCTCCGGCTTGATGTCGCGGTGGACGATTCCCCGCGCATGCGCCTCGGCGAGGCCGGCACACACCTGGCGCAGCAAATGCAGTGCGCGCGGCACCGGCAATGCGCCCTGGCGGGCGACCAGCTCGCCCGCATTGATTCCGTCGAGGAATTCCATCGCGTAGTAGAAGAGGCCCGAGGCGTGGCCGTAGTCGAAGATTTCCACGGTGTTCGGGTGCGACAGCTGGCTCGCGAGCTGCACCTCGCGCTCGAAGCGGGCAATCATCTCGTCGGTCGCGCGCGCGGGCTTGAGCAGCTTCACGGCGCACGGACGCTTCAGCCAGTTGTGCCGGGCGCGATAGACGTTCGCCATTCCGCCCTCGCCGATCTGCTCCTCGAGCACATAGGGGCCGAGGCGGCGCGCTTCGCCCATCTGGCTGCGCAGCCGGATCATCGACAGCGCCGCTCCCAGCGCTGCGATCACCGCGATCACGAGCGCGCCAAAAACGGCACCGAACGCGAGCTGCAGGAACCGCAGCGGCGCGTAGGCCTCGTCCTTTCCGACCTCGATCGCCACCCCGAGGCCGTAGTCCTCGAGCCAGCGCCACGCACCGACGACCTCTTCGCCGCGATGATTGAGGTACGGATCGAGCACCTCGCCGCGTCCGGCTGCGATCTCCACGTGAACGTGCAGCGGTGCGCGCTCGCCGAATCGCTGGGGCGTGAGGATCGCACCCTGGACGTCGAAAGCGAACGCTTCGCCCGTCGTGCCGGAGCGATTGGCCTGGAGGATCGAAGCGAACACGCCGTCGGCGGGCTGCGCGATGCCGAGCGCTGCGATCACGTTGCCCGAATCGTCGCGGACCGGCGCCGCGATCCACGCATACGGGGGGCCGGGCCGCAGCCGCGGCACCGCGCCGACGCGGTCCGCGTCCGTGACCGGTCGCAGGAAACGCGAACCTCCCGCGAAGACGGGCTCGAGCAGCGGGAGAAAACGCTCGGTAACGGACAGTCCGCAATAGTCCGGGTAGCGCGTCGCGAGCAGACGGCCCAAACGGTCGGTGAGGTTGAAGGTTGCGTCGCCCACTTCCCGCAGCAGCGGCCGCAGGACCTCTTCCAACTTCGCGCGCGCCGGGCCGGCGCAGAACTCATCGCGTGAAGCGCCGCGCGCAGCCGTGCGTGCGAGCTCGGCCACCGCCTCGCGCACGCGCGGGTCGCGTGCGAGACGCTCGGCATCGGCGATCTCCTCGCGGATCCACACGCGCAGCGCGTTCACTTCGGAATCGAGCAGGCTGCGCATCGTCGCCGCGCGGATTTCGCGCAGCGAGCCTTCGACGGCGGTATAGGTCCAGTACCCGAGCGCCGGCAGAAGCGCAGCCATGACCAGCACGCCGATCGCCCACGCCGGCAGCGACGTGACGCGAGCCCGGTCCTTGCGCGCATCCGCCGCGGGCGTCCGCGGATCGACGGGATGAACCGTGTCGACGGGACGTTCGGCCAGGGGCGGGCGCGCTCCTACAGCCGGATCAGGGAATCGGTACCGCGGCGAGCAGCATCGCGCCGATGTCGACGCGCCGCGCGGCGCCGTGCGCCGGGCGCAAGCGATGCGTCGCCACGCCTGGCAGCACCGCCTGTACGTCTTCCGGAATGACCTTGTCCCGGCCCTCGATCAGCGCCCACGCGCGCGCGGAATGCACGAGCGCGAGCGCCGCGCGCGGGCTCAATCCGGCCGCGA
>DASYPC010000420.1:0-1644 GCA_036007105.1 Burkholderiales bacterium
TGCATCGCGGTTGCGGGCGGCGACGGCTCGGAGAACGAAGCGGTCAACGGATACGTCGGAGTCGCGCGCGACAACCAATCGCTCGCCGTCATCCCGCTCGGCACCGGCAACGACTTCGCCAAGATGCTGGGCGTCGGCAACGACTGGCGGCATGCGTGCGAGCGCATTGCAAGCGGACGGCGCAGGCGAGTCGATGCGGGCCGCTGCAACGGCCATGTTTTTGCGAATGGCATCGGCGCGGGGTTCGACGCGCAGGTCGCGCTCGAAGCGAACGGGATTCGCTGGCTGCGCGGAAGCGCGGTCTACGGGCTGGCGCTCGCGCGCGCGCTGCTATTGCGCTATGCGACACCGAACGCACGCATCGTCCACGACAGCGGCACGATCGAATGCCGGATCACGATGCTCGCAGCCGCGAACGGCGCTACCTACGGCGGCGTGTTTCGCATCGCACCAGATGCGGACATCGGCGACGGAATGCCCGATCTCATGGTCGCCGATCGCCTCTCGCGCGCCGGCATCCTCAGCTTCATTCCGCACGTGCTGCGCGGAACGCACGTCGGCCAGCGCGGCGTGACGATGTGCGCACCCGGCGAGTCGTCGTGGAGACCGACGAGCCGCTCGTCGTTCACGCCGATGGAGAGATCATCGACCGAGCGGCGAGGCGGCTCGAGGTGGAGGTGCTGAAGGGTGCGGTGCTGGCCGTGGTGTGAGCAGTCGCATCATTCGGCGATGACTCACGATGCCAGTATGCGGCGGAGCGCCCGAGGGCGGCACCGCCGGTACTGGGTCCAACAGGGTTCGGTGGGTACTACTTCGCGGCGACTTTCAGGTCGGCCCGGCGGCCAACTACCACAACGCGCGGAATCGAGTTGTCGCACGCGTCCGCATCGGCTTGCAGTCGTTTGGCGGTGACGACGATGCGGGGAATCTCGCCGACTGCTTCCTGGGGAGCAGCCGCACTGGCCGAGCCGCTTTCACGATGCTGGATCGCTGCGGCCGCGACTCCGGCCGCCAGCGTCAGAAAGAGGACTGCGCTCAGGTGCTTGGTGTTCATGGCCGGACTCCCTGTGTGCTTGTTGTTCATGGGCACACTTTAGGGAGGGGGCGATACGGCTTCCATCGATTTGCGACGACCCGCTCAAACGAGGGAATGGACCGCCCAAGCGAGTGACCAACGGGAGCAGGGTGCGACGAATGGGAAACTGTGGTCGGGGCGGCGAGATTTGAACTCGCGACCACCTGCACCCCATGCAGGTACGCTACCAGGCTGCGCTACGCCCCGACGAGTGGAATTTTAACAGAGGGGACTATGCGCCCCGCAGCGCGTCGAGCAGCTCGCGCAGCTCGCGCTTCACGCTCGCAAGATCGACAGGGCCTGCCGGGAGGCGATTTCGCGCGGCGGGTTCCTGCTTGTCATTGTCGGCCAACGAATGGTCGAGCCGGTTGCGTGCGCCGCTGATCGTGAATCCTTCCTCGTACAGCAGCTCGCGGATCCTGCGGATCAGCAGCACTTCATGATGCTGGTAATAGCGCCGGTTGCCGCGGCGCTTGACCGGCTTCAGCTGCGTGAACTCCTGCTCCCAGTAGCGCAGCACGTGCGGCTTCACGCCGCACAACTCGCTCACTTCACCGATCGTGAAGTAG
>DASYPC010000421.1:0-4223 GCA_036007105.1 Burkholderiales bacterium
GGCGTGCGCCACACCACGGCGAACAAGGCGATCAACAAGCCCGAGGACATGAAAGGCCTGAAGCTGCGCGTGCCCGACGCACCGCTATACGTCATGTATCCGAAGGTGGTGGGCGCCAACGCCACGCCGATCGCCTTCGCCGAGGTCTACCTCGCGCTGCAGAACAAGACCGTGGATGCGCAGGAGAACCCGCTGCCGACGATCGAGGCGAAGAAGTTCTACGAAGTGCAGACGCACATCAACATCACCGCGCACATCACCGACGCGCTGCTGACGATCATCGGCGCACCGCTCTGGGCGAAGCTCTCCGACGCCGACAAGAAGGCGTTCACGGGCGTGTTCCAGGAAGCGGCGCTGCGCGCGACCGGGGAGATCATCGAGATCGAGAAGAAGCTGATGACCGACTTTGCCAAGCGCGGCAAGACGGTGGTGATGGTCGACCGCAAGCCCTTCATGGCGGCGGTGCAGAAGTTCTACGCCGAGGGCAAGCTTCCGGATGGCGGTCCGCTGCCGTGGCCGAAGGACGTCTACGACCGGCTGCAGGCGATCAAGTAGCGCGGTCTTGAAGCAGAAACGAAAACGCCGCCCTCGGGCGGCGTTTTCGCGTGATCGCAGCGCCTGCTAGATGTTCAGGATCTTCATCGCCTTGGCCAGCGTGTCGATGGATTCCTGGTGCTTGCCGGCCTTGTGCAGGGCTTCACCCTCGGCACGGTATTTCTTCACTTCCTCCATCTGCTGCGCGGAGAGCGCGGGGTTCTTGGCGAGCGCGGCGTCGATCGCCTTCATGTCCTTCGGGCAGTGCATGGCGAATGCGGTAGAAGTGGCAAATGCCAGGGCAACGAACAGGGCTTTTCTCACGATTCCTCCTGGGTCGAATGGTGCCGGGCGCGGGCGGCAGCTTACCATGCCGGCTATGTTCAAAACACCGGCCTAGGCCACCGTATTCCGGATGCGAGCGACACTCACCGATGCAGGCACCCGGGAGTTCGACATCGACTGGCTCAGGCGCCACTTCGCAGCGGCGCCCGTGTCGATCGCAGCGGTCTACGGCGATCAGGACGCACGGCCGGAAGCTTCCGTACTCAAGGCTGCCGCGGTCCTGTTGCCGATCATCGCTCGGCCCGAAGAGCTGACGGTTCTCTTTACCCGCCGCACGGCCCATCTCCGAGCGCATTCCGGCCAGATCAGCTTTCCCGGCGGGCGCGTCGAGGGGCGCGACGCTTCCGCGGAGGAGACCGCGCTGCGTGAGACGCAGGAGGAGATCGGTCTCCCGCGGACTCGGGTCGAGCTGCTCGGGCGGCTGGCGGACTATCACACCCGCACCGGTTTTCGCGTCACGCCGGTGGTGGGACTGGTGAGCTTGCCGTTCGTGCTGAGCCTCGACGCCCACGAGGTGGACGAGGCCTTCGAAGTGCCGCTTTCGTTCCTGCTCGACCCGGCGAACCACCAGCGGCACAGCCGCGAATTCCAGGGACGGCAGGTGCAGTACTACGCGATTCCCTACCGCGACTACTACATCTGGGGAGCTACCGCCGGCATGCTGGTGAATTTTTACCGGCATCTAGCCGCGGGAACGCCTTAGCACACGCTGTGCTATCTTCGTTTGCGCCATGGCAGTGATCGCCATCATCGCCGCGCTGCTGCTCGAGCAGTGGCATCCGCTCGGCGACCGCAAGATCTGGCGCGCTGCAATCTCGAGTTACGCCGAGTGGCTCGAGACCACCTTCAACGCCGGAGAGCAACGGCACGGCACGATCGCGTGGCTCGTCGCCGTGGTCCCGCCGGTGGCGGGCTCGATCGCGCTATACGCATTTCTCGTCTGGCTCGAGCCGCTGCTCGCGCTCGCGTTCAACATCGCGGCGCTCTACGTGACGCTCGGCTTTCGCCAGTTCAGCCACTACTTCACCTCGCTGCACGCGGCGCTGCGCGAAGGCGACCTGGACCGCGCCCGCCAGGAGATCGCCGCATGGCGCGGGCAAGCGGCGATGCACCGCAGCCGCGAGGAAGTGATGCGGCTCGCGATCGAGCAAGCGCTCATTTCCTCGCACCGGCACGTGTTCGGAGTGCTCTTCTGGTTCGTGCTGCTGCCGGGCCCGAGCGGCGCGATCCTCTACCGGCTCGCGATGTACCTGCGCGATCGCTGGGGCAAGCTCGGGGCGTTCGGCCGCACCGCCGGGCAGGTGTACGCGATACTCGAATGGCCCGCGGCCCGGCTCACCGCTGCCGCGTTCGCAGTGGTCGGCGACTTCGAAGACGCCGTGTATTGCTGGCGCACGCAGGCGCGTGCCTGGCCGGACCCGTATATGGGGGTCGTGCTCGCGGCGGGCGCCGGCGCGATGGGGGTCCGGCTGGGAATGCCGCTTGCCGAGCCGGGCGGCGTCGAGTCGCGACCCGCGCTGGGTGTCGGCGAGGCTGCCGACCTGCCCTTCCTCGATACGACGGTCGGCCTGCTGTGGCGCGCCCTCGTGCTGTGGGTGTTCGTGCTGCTCGTCGTGAGCGCGGCGCGCGTGCTCTGAAGTCAGCCGGGGCGCACCCGGCGCCGGCTCAATCGCCCGCAGACGCGCCGCACTTCCAGCACTGCGTGAACTGCGGCTCGGAGACTTCGCCGCAGCGTGCGCAATGCCATGGAGCGCCGCGCCCCGGCGGCCCCTGACGCAGCAGCGCTTCGGCGCGCGGCCCGTCGTCGTCGCGCAGCACCCAGACCTCGAACTGGCACTCTGCAGGCGGCAGCTCGCCCATCGCCGAGGCAAGATGCTCGTTGCGCACCGTGGCGCGGATCCCCTCGTTCTGCAGGACGTTCTTCGCGTGATGCGCAGCCTGCAGATTGAACGAGCTGTAGACGCGCTGCATGCAGTGCTACAGGTCGCTCAGCGCGTCGCACTTGGCCGCGCAGATGAAATCGTTCTCCGACAGGCCCTCGATCGCGTGCGTCCAGTATTCGACGCGGCACTGGTTGTAGCGGACGGTCAGGTCCGGGTGATGGTCCTCGCGATGCGAGATCCACGCGAGCGCGTTCACGAACGCCATCGTCTCGTAGTAGTTGCGGAACGGGTAGACCTTGACCAGCCGGCCGTTCTCGATCACCCAGCCTCGCAGCTCGCGCAGCAGCTCTTCGGCCTGCTTCGCGGAATACGGTGCGACGCCGCCTTCGCAGGGCTTGCATTTCCTTCTCGTCAGGCTTGTCATGGCTTGGGTCCTCGGTTCAGAGCGTGCGCGGGCCGGGCGCCGCCGCCACCAGCCGGGCGACCCGCGATGCGGCCGGCGGGTGCGAGTCGTAGAACGCCGAATGCAGCGGGTCCGGAGTAAGCGTCGCGGCGTTGTCCTGGTAGAGCTTGACCAGCGCGCGCACCAGGTCGGCGGCGCTCGCGTGCGACGCGGCGTACGCGTCGGCCTCGAATTCGTGCTTGCGCGAGTACAGGCTCGTCAGCGGCTGCAGGAAGAACCCGAACACCGGGGCGGCGAGAAAGAAGAGCAGCAGCGCAGCCGCGGTGGACGGCGTGGTCACGCCGAGCCCTTCGTAGAACCAGGCCTTGCCGATCAGCTGCCCGAGCAGCCACAGCAACGCGAGCGAAAACGCGAACAGCAGGGCGATGCGCTTCCAGACATGGTAGCGCCGGTAGTGTCCCAGCTCGTGGGCGAGGACGGCCTCCACCTCGCCCGGCGCGAGGCGCGAGAGCAGCGTGTCGAAGAAGACGATTCTCTTCGCGGCGCCGAAGCCCGTGAAATAGGCATTGCCGTGCGTCGAGCGCTTCGAGCCGTCCATCACGAAAAGACCTTTCGAGCGGAAGCCGCAGCGCGCGAGCAGCGCTTCGATGCGACCGGCGAGCGCCGGGTCGGCGAGCGGCGTGAAGCGGTTGAAGAGCGGCGCGATGAATGTCGGATAGATCATCAGGATTGCGAGGTTGAACGCCATCCAGGCGATCCAGACGTAGAGCCACCAGAGGCTGCCCATCTTCTGCATGAGCCAGAGCACAAGCGCGAGCAGCGGAATGCCGAGCGCGGCCGCGAGCGCGGCCTGCTTCGCCAGATCGATGAGGAAGAGCAGCGGCGTCATGCGGTTGAAGCCGTAGCGCTGCTCGATGACGAAAGTGCGGTAAAGCGCGAGCGGCAGGTCGATCACCGCGAGCAGCACCGCCGCGCTCGCGATCAGCGCGACGCCGTGCCACAGGCCGGCCGCATCGAAGACGCGCGCCCATTGCTCGTGCAGCCGGTCGATCACGCCG
>DASYPC010000422.1:0-8405 GCA_036007105.1 Burkholderiales bacterium
CGTCGCGTGCCGAGAATTTCGCAAGCTCGGCGGCCATCCTTTCGGGCTCGCGGTACATCACGATGCCGCGGTGGTCCGGGAAAATCGTGCCGCGCAGATGCTCCGGGTAGACGTAGCGCACGCCATGCCGCTCGAGCTCGAGGTCTCGATAGACCGGGCTCAACGGAATGTGCGTATGCACGACGGAGCAAAGGTTGTGCTTGAAGCCGGGCAGCGTCGCTTCGGCGGTGTGGCAGCCGCCTCCGACGCTCGCGCTGCGCTCGAGCACGAGCACGCGGGCGCCGGTCTTCGCGAGATAGGCGGCGCACGCGAGCCCATTGTGGCCGCCGCCGATGACGATGAAGTCGTAGGACACGGACGTGCACCTCCCAGTCAGTGGGGTTCGAGGAACCGGTGACGTAGTGTCCGCGGCCAAAACGAATATCCCCTGATCGAGATCAAGAATGCCCGCTTGCGTCCGCCATCGCAACGGGTAACATGAATCGCATGACCGCCCGCACAATGCCCCCGTTTCGCGCCGATCATGTCGGCAGCTTCCTGCGCCCGCGTGAGCTCCTCGATGCGCGCGATAAGACCGCCAAAGGACAAATGACGCGCGAGCAGCTGCGCGAAGTGGAGGATCGGGCGATCGCCGAAGTCGTGAAAGCGCAGGAAGACGCCGGCCTGCAGGGAATCACCGACGGCGAATTCAGGCGAACGTACTTTCACATCGACTTTCTCGAGCAGATCGGCGGCGTGAAGACCGATATCCCGGTCACCGTGAAAAGACCCGACGGGACCGAGGAGCTGGCGCCGCCCGTGATGCGCGTGGTGGACAAGGTGCGCCACGTAAAGGACGTGCAGCTCGCCGACTTCCGCTACCTGCAGAGCTGCACCAAGCGCACGCCGAAGGTGACGATCCCGTCGCCTACGATGCTGCATTTCCGCGGCGGCCGGGCCGGCATCAGCAGCAAGCACTATCCCGAGCTCGAGCCGGACTTCTACGAGGATGTCGCAAAGGCCTATGGCGACGAGCTACGCTCGCTCTCTGCCGCCGGCTGCCGCTACGTGCAGATGGACGACACGAACCTCGCGTACCTGTGCGACGACAAGATGCGCGAGGCCGCACGCGGCCGCGGCGACGATCCGGACGAGCTCCCGCACCGCTACGCGAAATTCGTCAACCGCGTGGTCGCGCAGAAGCCCGCCGGCATGACGCTCGCGATCCATCTCTGCCGGGGCAACTTCAAGAGCACGTGGGCGGCGCAGGGAGGGTATGAGCCGGTCGCGCAAGCGCTGCTCTCCGAAATGGACGTGGACGCCTACTTTCTCGAATACGACGACGCGCGCAGCGGCGACTTCCGCCCGCTGCGCTTCCTGCCGAAGGGGAAAACCGTCGCGCTCGGGCTGGTAACGACGAAGTTCGGCGAGCTCGAGAAAGTTGACGCGCTCAAGCGGCGCATCGACGAGGCCGCGAAATTCGTCCCGCTCGAGCAGCTGTGCCTTTCGCCGCAATGCGGGTTTTCCAGCACGGTGCACGGCAACGTGATTCCGTTCGATGCCCAGTGGGCGAAGATCCGCCTCGTCGTCGAGACGGCGCGCGAGGTCTGGGGCTAGCCGAGCTCCGCGCATCGCCAGCGGCAGGATCCGCGCGCTCGCGACCGGAATTTCCTCATGATGTCGAGCAGCGACAACGAAGTCCTCGTCCGCACCAACGCCGGCACTCCGATGGGCGAGTACTTCCGGCGCTACTGGCTGCCGTTTGCGCTCTCGCGTGAGCTGGCCGAACCCGACGGCGCTCCGATCCGGGTCAAAGTGATGGGCGAGGAGCTCGTCGCGTTCCGCGATACGAACGGCCGCGTGGGATTGATCGAGCCGCACTGCGCGCATCGCGGTACCAATCTTTTTTTTGGGCGCAACGAGGAATGCGGCCTGCGCTGCGTGCATCACGGGTGGAAGTACGACGTCGAAGGAAAGTGCGTCGACATGCCGAACGTCCCGCCCGGCGCGGCCATGCAAGGCAAGGTCTCGATCAGGGCCTATCCGACGCGCGAGTTCGGCGAGATGGTCTGGGCATACTTCGGGCCGAAGCAGACGATGCCCGAGGTGCCGCAGCTCGAGCACGCCCTGCTGCCCGGATCGCATCGCTATGTCACCAAGCGCTTGCAGCAGTGCAACTGGGCACAGTCGATGGACGGCGCCCTGGACACGGCCCACTTTTCCTTCCTTCACATGCCGGCGCCCGGCGTGAGGTCGAATGACCCGGCGAACATCGCCGCCGACGAGAACCGCATCCGCTGGCTGCGAGCCGATCCGATGCCGCAGTTCACGATCGTCGAGCACGACGTCGGATTCGTGCTCGGCGGCTCGCGCAGGGCCGACGGCGAGGAGCTTTACTGGCGCATCACGCAGTTCATGTTGCCTTCGCACTCGATCACGCCTTCGGCGATGCCGGGCGAGATCTATTACGGCTACACGTGGGTGCCTGTGGACGACGAGTCTTGCTGGATTTACGTCTACGGCTGGCACCCGGATCGTGCGATCACGAACGACGAGCGCGCGAAGTTCGAGAAGGGCGGCTACGGCCAGTTCGCCGAGCTCGGGCCCGGCTATCTGCCGATCCGCAACCGCGGCAACGACTACCTGATCGACCGCAACGAGCAAAAGCTTCGCTCTTTCACCGGCGTGCGCGGCATCGCCGAGCAGGACACGCTCGCGCAGGAAAGCCAGGGCCCGATCGCCGATCGCACGCGCGAGCACCTCACCGCGACCGATGTCGGCGTCGCGCACTTTCGCCGCCTGATGATCCGCGAAGCAAGAGCGCTGGCAGCGGGCACTGAGCCCGCGGCCGCGCGGCGCCACGCAAGTTATCGCTTGCGCTCGGGCGGCGCCGTGCTCGATTCGCGCCTCTCGTTCGAAGACGTCATGAAGCAGCGGTTCGGCACCGCCACGGGCGCGGTGCCGTGACGTGCGGCGCCGAGCGCGTCGCCCAGGCCTTCGCATGAGATTGTTTTTCGCTCTCGCGCTGTTGCTTGCATGCCTTCCTGCGCGCGCCCAGGAATATCCTTCGAAGGCGATTGCGGCGATCGTTCCGTTCTCGACGGGTAGCGCAAGCGATGTCATCGCGCGAATCGTGCTCGATCGCATGGCCGTGTCGCTCGGTCAGCGCTTCGTCGTCGACAACCGGCCCGCAGCCGGCGGCGTTGTCGGCACGCTCGCCGCCACCAAGGCTGCGCCCGACGGTTATCTCATCGTGATGGGCGCCGCCGGGCCAATGGTGGTCAACAAGATCCTGATGCCGGATCTCGGCTACGACCCGGAGAAAGACTTCGCGCCGATCTCGTTGTACGCAAGCCTCCCGAACATTGTCTCGGTGAGCGCGAAACTGCCCGTGAAAAGCTTAGGCGAATTCGTCGACTACGTCAGGAAAAACCCGAGGGTGCCCTACAGCTCGGTCGGCAACGGAAGCTCGCAGCACCTCGCGGGCGAGCTTTTCGCGCAGCTCGTCGGAGCGCAGATGCAACACGTTCCGTATCGCGTCACCACGCAACTCCAGGCCGACCTGCTCTCGGGCACCGTGCCTGCGAGCTTCCAACTGCTGCCCAACGTCATCGGCGGAATCAAATCGGGCCAGGTCCGCGCGCTCGCAGTCGCGAGCAGGTCCCGTCTCGCCGCGCTGCCCGACGTGCCCACCGCGGCTGAAGCCGGCCTCAAAGCGTTCGAATCCGCGGCATGGTTCGGCTTCCTCGCCCCCAAAGGCACGGCCCGCGTCGCAATCGACCGATTGAACAAGGCCGTCGCCGAATCCGTCGCCGATCCGGCCGTGCGCACGCGCTTCACCGAGTTCGGCGCCGAGCCGCTCAAGTCGACGCCGGAAGAGTTCGCGCGTTACGTCTCGGCCGAGCTCGCCCGATGGCGAGAGATCATCGCGAAGGGCGGCATTACGCTGGAATGACAGCCTAGCCGAGCTCGGGCCCGGCAGGGCAGCAGACGAGCGAAGCGTCTCCGGGAGCGCGAACGGCACCGCGCACCATCCTGGTGAAAGGCCGCTGAAAGGAAAACCCGCACGCTTCCAGCCAGTTCGCGAGTGCAGATTCCCGGTCGACGACGTCGACAAAGATCGGCGGCGCAACCGCGGCAAGTGCAGAAGCAAGAAGCCCACGTGCGGATTCTGCGTTCCGCGCAACCAAGGGACCAAGCTGCGAAGCTTCGCGGCCATCGCGGCCCAGCAAAAAGCCTGCAAGCTCGCCGTCATGTTCAGCCACGAACGCCGCCTGCGGTAGGCGCTGAGCGAGCGCTCGCAATACTTCGATGCGATCCGCGCCGAACGCTTCCGCGTCGAGCGGCCCGATACGGGACCAGTCGCGCGGCTCCAAAGATCGGACTCCGGCCGGATCTGCAGCGCCACCCGGTCGGAGCGCCTTGAGAGCGAATCGCGTGAACGCCCAGGTATCGCGGAACCCCTCCTCCGCGTAGACCTCGTGGCCGGCGGGCGTGGCATCGAGGACTGCGGCGCGCTGATCGGCGTCGAGTTCCGCAAGTGCGCGCTTGAGCAACCGTGTTGCGTACCCTTTGCGCCGGTGCTCCGGCAGCACGAGCACCATGCTCACCCATGCGAACCGCGTGCCGTACGGCAAGGTCAGCGTGGTTGCCGCGAGCGTGCCATCGGCGAGCGAAAGACCGTAGCCGCGGCCGATCTCGAGCATCAGCCGCCAGTCGGCGGCGTTCTGGTTCCAGTGCGCAGCTTTCGACAGCGCAACGCAGCCCGAGAGGTGCTGCAGGCCGAGCGGATGCTCGCGCGCCCGGTCAGTACTTGCCATCCCTCGCTTCGAAGTGGGTCGGCTTGCCGAGGCTCGGCATGCCGCGCCCGACCCAGTCGGCGACCCAGTCGAGCATGCGCGCGAGCGGCACGCGCGGTGCGCCGAGCAGGCGCTGCGCGGCGTGCGTGTCGACGAGCCAGGCGGTCGGCGATTCGCGGCCGGTGATGGTCGGCTTGCGCCCGAAGCGCTTGCCGAATTCGTGAGCCAGCGAGCGCACGCTCAGCGTCTCCGTGCCGCTGACGTTGAGCGGCGTCGTCGGCGCGGTGCAGTGTCCGAGCAGCCTCAAGGCCTGCTCGTTCGCATCGCCCTGCCAGATCACGTTCACGTGACCCATCGTCACGTCGACCGGCGCGCCGGCGAACACTTTCGCCGCGACGTCGTGCAGCACGCCGTAGCGCATGTCGATCGCGTATTCGAGCCGCAGCAGCCTGCCGGGGGTGCGCCAGCGCTGCGAGCCGTACTCGAACGCGCGCTCGCGCGCGACGCACGAATTCGCGTACTCGCCGGGAGGGGGCGTGGTCGGCGTATCCTCGGTCGCGCCGCCCGAATCGACCGGCACGTAGGGATACACGCACGCCGTCGAGAACGCGACGATGCGCGAGCCGCGGAATGCCTCCGCTACCGCGAACGGCACCCCGGCGTTCATTGCCCAGGTCAATGCGGCATTGCCAGCCGCGCCGAACTTGAATCCCGCCATGAACACGACGTTCGGCGTGCCGGGAAGACGCTCGAGCGCAGCGCGATCGAGCAGATCGCATTCGATGCACTCGATCCCCCAGGCCTCGAGCTTTTCGCGCAGGCCGGGCTCCGAGAAGCGCGCCACGCCGATGATGCGCCGCGCCGGTGCAGCGCGCTTCGCCATGCGCGCGAGCGTCGGTCCCATCTTGCCGCCGACGCCGAGCACCGTGAGATCGCCGGGTGCGTGCTCGAGGTGCGCGGCGAGCGCAGGATCCGGCGCGCTCATGAATTCTTCCAGCGCGTCGACGTCGGCGAAGCGCTCGGGCAGCACGGTATTAACCATCCGGTGAATTATAATCGGCCGTCGTGAAAGCTCCGCGCATCCGCACCACCGTCGTCGGCTCGTATCCGGTTCCCGACTGGCTCGCGGCTGCGCCTTCGGAGCAGGCGCTCGCGGATGCGACGCGCGTCGTGCTCGCGACGCAGGAGCACGCCGGAATCGATCTCGTCTGCGACGGCGAGCTGTACCGGTTCGACCTGAACCATCCCGAGACCAACGGCATGATCGAGTACTTCACCCGGCCGATGTCCGGCATCCGCAGCGACATCGCGTTCTCGGAATGGCTCGACTACTCGAAGGCCTCGGCCATGCGCTTTCGCACGCGGCCGCCGGGCGTGGTCGAGGGGCCGATCGGCGCCGGGACCCTGAACCTGCCGATCGCCTGCGCGCGTGCGAAGCACCTCGCGACGCGTCCGTTGAAATTCACCGTGACGGGCCCGCACATGCTCGCGAAGACGCTGCATGACCGGCACTATGGACGCCCCGAGAAGCTCGCTCATGCAATCGCGGCGGTGCTGGCGGACCAGGTGAAGCGGCTGAGCGCCGACGTCGTGCAGCTCGACGAAGCGAACCTGCCCGGCCATCCGGACGAATGGCAGTGGGCAGCGGCGTCGATCAACAAGGTGTTGAAAGCAGTGCCGAAGACTGCGAAAAGCGCGGTCCACCTGTGCTTCGGCAACTATGGCGGGCAATCGATCCAGAAAGGCGGCTGGGCGAAGCTGATCGGCTATTTGAACGCGCTGCGGGTCGATCACGTCGTCATGGAGTGCGCGCACCGTCCGCCGCAAGAGCTCGCGGTGTTCAAGGATCTGCGCAAGGAAATCGGCTTCGGCGTGGGCGTGGTCGACATCAAGCGCACCGAGATCGAATCGCCGGACCAGATCGCGCGTGCGATCGAGCGGGCGGAGAAGGTTCTGGGACGGGGCCGCGTGAAGTACGTTCACCCTGACTGCGGCTTCTGGATGCTCAAGCGCAGCATCGCGGACGGAAAGATCCGCGCGCTGGTGCAGGGGCGCGATCTCTACGAGGGGCGCAAATGAGCGATATACGCTTCAGTCCATTGCAGCCGGAGCGCATGTCGCCCGAACAAAAGCGTGTAGCCGATGCGATCCAGGGCGGCCCGCGCGGCGGGCTGCGCGGGCCGTTCAACGCGCTGCTGCGCAGTCCCGAGCTTGCCGACCGGTTTCAGAAAGTAGGCGAGTACATCCGCTTCCAGAGCTCCCTCCCGGCGCGGCTCAATGAGCTCGCGATCCTGGTCGTCGCCCGGAAATGGACCGCGCAGTTCGAGTGGTACGCGCATCACCAGTTCGCCCTCAAGGCGGGACTCGATCCGGCGATCGCGGCTGCGATCGCCGAGGGCAAGCGCCCCAACCACATGCAGGACGATGAGGCCGCGATCTACGCATTCTGCACGGAACTGCTGGAGACCACGCAGGTCTCGGACGCCGCGTTCCGTGCAGTGGCGGATCGCTTCGGCGAGCAAGGCGTGATCGACGTGATCGGCGCGCTCGGCTACTACAGCCTGGTCTCGATGATCCTCAACGTGGACCGCTACCCGCTGCCGCAGGGAATCGAGCCGCCGCTGAAGGCGCTGCGCTAGCGGAACAGCGCCTTCGCCCAGGCTTTCTCCCATTCCTGCCCGAGGACGTCGGTCTCGCGGCCGTCCTCCTCGAAGAACCGGTTCGGGATCTGGAACATCGCGAGCATCAGCCCGCCCTGCGGTCCGGCCCAGGCCTCGTGGCGGCTGCCCGCTGGGCGCCAGACGTAGTCGCCGGCGCTACACTCGCCTTCGCCGCACACCAGGCTGCCCTCGAGCACGTACGTCTGCTCGATCAGCACGTGCTCGTGATCGGGGAGCCGCGCGCCGGGGGCGAACTTCATCAGTGACGTGACCACGCCGGTCTCGCGATCGACGAGCAGCGTCTTCATCTCGACGCCGGCGAAGCGCGTCTTCTCCCACGGCAGCTTCGCCACCTCGACGAAGCGCGAAGCCAGGGGCGCGAGGCTCGTGTGGTTCTTCGCGTTGGGAGTCGCGCCGCTCATGCCTTGCGATTCTCGCCGACCTTGACGATCTTCATGGTGTTGGTTCCCCCGGCCTTGCCGATCGGCTCGCCGATCGTCAGCACGATCAGATCCCCGTCCTGCACGACGCCATTCTGCAGCAGCACCTTCTCGGCTTCCATCAGCAGCTCTTCGCGGTCGTGCCCGACGTACTTGACCATCAGCGGAAAGACGTCGCGCATCAGTGCGCAACGATAGCGCGTTCCGGTCTGCGACGTAAGCGCATAGATCGGCACGCCGCAGTTGAGGCGGCTCATCCACAGCGCGGTCGATCCCGACTCGGTGAGCGTCGCGATCGCCTTGGCTTTCAGGTGGAACGCGGTGAAGAGCGCGGCCATCGCGATCGACTGGTCGACGCGCGTGAACACCCGATTGAGAAAGTCCTGCTCCAGGTTGAGCGGTTGCGTGTGCTCGGCCTCGACGCAGATCCGGTGCATCGCCTCGATCACCTCGACCGGGAAGCGGCCGCTCGCGGTCTCGGCCGAGAGCATGACCGCGTCGGTGCCGTCGAGCACCGCGTTGGCGAC
>DASYPC010000423.1:0-2849 GCA_036007105.1 Burkholderiales bacterium
AGCACGCCGTTGTGCGCGAGCGAGATCTCTCCCGGCCGCGGGATCGATCCGCCGCCGACGAGCGCGACGTTGGAGACGGTGTGATGCGGCGCGCGGAACGGCCGCCAGGTGAGCAGCCCCGAACCGGGAGGCAGCGTGCCGGCCACCGAATGAATTGCCGTGCACTCCAGCGCTTCCTCGAACGTCAACGGCGGCAGGATGCCGCCGAGCCGTCTCGCGAGCATCGTCTTGCCGGCGCCGGGCGGACCAATGAGCAGCAGGTTGTGTCCTCCCGCGGCCGCGACTTCGAGCGCCCGCCGCGCGAACAGCTGGCCGCGCACGTCCGCCAGGTCGCCATCACACGGCGTCGCGGTCATTTCCGGGACGCGGAGCCGCGCGGGCACGATCGCGTCTGGCGAACGGAGCGCTTCGAGCGCCTCGCCCAGCGAGCGCACCACGTAGACGGTCAGGCCGGAGACGGCGCACGCTTCGGGTGCATTCTGCGGCGGCAGGAGCAGGCGGGTGAGGCCGAGACGTCGTGCCGCGACCGCGATCGGCAGGACGCCGCGAATGGCGTTGATGCTGCCGTCGAGCGACAGCTCGCCGAGCACGAGCGTATGCTCCAGCGCGGCCGGCGCGAGCTGGCCGGTCGTTGCCAGCACGCCGAGGGCAATCGGCAGGTCGAACGACGACCCCGCCTTGCGGACATCCGCCGGCGCGAGGTTGACGGTGATGCGATGGGGCGGAAACTCCAGCCCCGAATTGCGAATGGCGAGCCGCACGCGATCGCGGCTCTCGCGGACGGTCGCATCCGGCAAGCCGACCATCGTGAAGGAAGGGAGGCCGAACGAGACATCCACCTCGATCAGGACCGGATACGCCTCGACGCCGAAGACCGCTGCCGAACGAAGACGCGCAAGCATGCGGGGATGAGGTGCAAACGGAGTGATGCGCGCAAACGCTGGGAATTTCGCGCGGAGGGTTTCCGAAGTGGCTATTTCCGCGATCTCCAGGAGCCGATAAGAGTGCAGATTTAACTCGTGCCGGACGTTGAGTTTAGGCGTGCCTCCCGGTATTCTTTGAGCGCGCGCCGGACACGGCCGGTCGGAGATGCTCGAACCACTCCCAACATGAAGAGGACACCGCATCATGCTTGATGCCATCAAAGGCCTGACCGGTGGCGGGAAGGCACAGAAGCAGACCGACGATCTCCAGGGCTTGATTGCCGCCGCCAGGGAAGAGCGCAGCGCGCTCAGCACGATGCTCACCCAGATTTCCATGCGCAGCGCCAAGCTGTCGCAGCTCGGAAAATCGCTCGAACAGGTCGATCAGAAGGCCGCGAGCACGACGACGAAGCTCGATGAAATCGTCAAGCGGGTCGAGGGGCTCGAGGACCGCGCGAAGTCGTTTGGCGAGGTGGAGAAGCGCGTGCAGTCGCTGCTCGAATCCGCCACGCAGGCGCAGGTCGCGGCGGAGAAGCTGATGGCGCCGGACGGCGAGCTTCAGAAGCACCGCCAGCAGATGCAGCAGCTCTCCTCGCAGGCGCTCGAGACGCAGGCGAGCATGGATGCGCTCAAGCGCGAGCGCGCCACGCTCGAGGAGTTCCGCAACCAGCTGCGCGCGTCGCAGGGCGAGATCAAGCAGTCGATCGATCACGCGACGGCGCTTCGCGGGGAGCTCGATCAGGTCCGCGGCACCGCCGGGCAGCTCACGCAGGACTACAACAAGCTTCGCGAGACGTCACGTGAGGCGCGCGAGGATTCGATTGCGGCCACCGAGGCGGTCAAGGACGTGGAAAAGCGCCTCGGCCCGCTCGTGCAGCTGCAGGAACTGAGCAAGACGACGGAAGAGAAGCTGACGTGGCTCAATTCGCTCGCCGAGCACGTCGCGCAGAAGTCGAAGGCGCTCGAGTCGCAGAAGCTCGCCGTCGAACGCGCCGTCGTCGAGGCGAACCGGCTCAACGAGCTGGTCTGGAGCATGGATGTCCAGATCAGCAAGCTCAATGAAGGCCTGAAGCAGGCGGCACGCAGCGAAGAGCAGCTCGGGCGCATCGAGCAACTGGTCGCCGAGACCAACGCGCAGGTCGAGGCATCCACCAAGGTGCGCGACGAATTCGCCCGCGAAACCGCTCGCTTCGAGAAGGACGGCCGCGCCCTCGTCGACGTGCTGCGCACGAACCTCGAGAAGCTGTCGCTCGAAAAGAAGGAGTTCGAATCCTTCGATCAGCGGCTGCGCGCGCTGCAGACCTCGGTCCGCGAGGCGGAGAACCGCGTCGAGGCGCTGAGCGCGAAGGAAAAGAACCTGTCGCTCCTGAATCAGAAAGCGGACGCCCTCAGCAAGGAATTCCAGACGCTGCTGACGCACGCCGACGAGCTGGCGAAGAAACAGGCTAGCCTCGAATCGCTGCAGGAGCGCCTCGGGCAGGTGGACGATCTGTCCAAGCGCACCGCCGCGCAGTACGAGGGACTGAAGCAGAGCCGCACGGACCTCGAGACGCTGCGCAAGGACATCCAGGAGTTCCACAAGTCACACGCCGAAATCGCGCAGCTGCGCGACAAGCTCGCCGCGGACCGGTCCGCGCTCGAGGCGTTCGGCGACCGGCTCACGTCGTTCCGCGCCCGCACGCCGGAGCTCGAGGCGACGATGGACGCGATCCTCGGCAAGCTCGGCCAGGTGGACGAAGGGACGAAGCACGCGACGCGGCTCGGCGAGATCGCCGCGGAGCTCGACGCCCAGCTCACGCGCCTGACGAGCCGCATCCAGTTCGTCGACAAGCTCGAAGCGCGCATCAACACCCTGCACGTGATGACGGCGGACGTCGATCGCAAGCTCGCCGAGCAGCTCGCGCGCCGCACCGAGCTCGACACGCT
>DASYPC010000424.1:0-1704 GCA_036007105.1 Burkholderiales bacterium
GCGCGTGCATACCGCGGTCAAGATCGCACCGAACTATGCGGGGGTGACGGTGTACGTGCCCGACGCATCGCGCGCCGTCGGCGTGGCGAGCAATCTGCTGTCCGACGAGCACAAGGAGGCCTATGTGGCCGAGGTCGCGGCCGATTACGACAGGATCAGGTTGCAGCACGCGGCAAAGAAGGGGCCGGTGCTGATTCCGCTCACGAAGGCGCGCGCGAACGCGTTCAAGCCCGACTGGGCGCGCTACGTTCCGCCGAAGCCGGCGTTCCCCGGCCGGCGGGAGATCAAGCATGTGGACCTTGCGGAGCTCGCCAGGTACATCGACTGGGGGCCGTTTTTTCAGACTTGGGAGCTCAGCGGGCCGTTTCCGGCGATCCTTGACGACCCTGTCGTTGGCGAGGCGGCGCGCAATGTGTTTGACGAAGGCCGGGCGATGCTGAAGCGTATCGTCGAGGGACGCTGGCTCACCGCGAACGGAGTCATCGCGCTCCTGCCGGCGAATTCGGTCGGCGATGATATCGAGCTTTACGCCGACGAGTCGAGGATCAGCGCCGCGCTGACCTGGCGCAACCTGCGCCAGCAGAACGAGCGGCTGCAGGGCAAGCCCAATTACTGTCTGGCCGATTTCGTCGCACCGCAGGCTTCGGGCGTAAAGGATTACGCGGGCGCGTTCGCCGTCACTGCGGGCCTGGGGATCGAGAAGAAGCTTTCCGAGTTCGAGGCAAAAAAGGACGACTACAGCGCGATCATGCTGAAGGCGTTGGCGGACCGGCTGGCTGAAGCCTGCGCGGAGTGGCTGCACATGCGCGTGCGCCGCGAGTACTGGGGCTACGCGCAAGACGAGCGTCTCGACATTGCTGCGATGATTCGCGAGGAGTATCGCGGCATCCGCCCGGCGCCCGGCTATCCGGCGTGTCCGGACCACGCGGTCAAAGCGCCGGTGTTCGAGCTCCTGCAGGCGACCAGGATCGGCATGGCAATGACCGAAAACTACGCCATGCTGCCGGCGGCGTCGGTGTCGGGGTTCTATCTTGCGCATCCCGAGGCGACGTATTTCGCGGTGGGCAGGATCGGCGACGATCAGCTCCGCGATATGGCGGCGCGCCAACGCCGGGACGAGGCGGCCGTTCGCCGCGAGCTCGCGCCGAATCTCGGATAGGTAGCGCAGCGGTGCTTCGCCGCGCCTGCGCCTTCGTCGCGGCCCACGCGAGGTTCCCTATCAACTATCATGTTGGCGCACGCTCAGGCCGTGCCCGTTCATGCTGACCCGTAATGACCCAGCCGCACTCGAGGCGTACTTCGCAGCGGGCACCACGCCTTTGGTTGTGGCTCTTTGCGCCGCCTGGTGCGATTCTTGCAACGAGTTCCGAGCCACCTTCGAAAGGATCGCGCAAGCGCGGCCGGAGATGTACTTCCTTTGGCTCGATATCGAGGACAACAGCGAGATCTGCGGGGACATCGACATCGAGAACTTCCCGACGCTCGCGATTTATCGCGGCGCACGCTTGCTGCATTACGGCGTGTCAGTGCCGCAGGAGGGCACTGTCACGCGCCTGATCGACGAGATCGCCGAGCGCGGCGAGACCGACGCTGCCGTCCCGCAAGCCGTGCGCGACCTGCCGAAGAGACTTTCGGTAGCGGCAGCAACATGACGCTCCTGCGCGGCTTCGCCCATCTCGTTCCGAAAAGCAGGCGGCTGCTGCG